>CAYFWA010000036.1:8885-16038 GCA_964346625.1 uncultured Myxococcales bacterium | reverse complement strand
AGACGGGCGCAGCGGGCGCAGCGGGCGCCGAGCCTGCCACCGGAGCTCGCCCGCCACCGGCCTTCGACCGCGCCCTACCCGTCCTCGGTGGTCCTCGGTGATCCTCGGTGATCCTCGGTGGTCCTCGGTGGTCCTCGGTGGTCCTCGGCGGTGCTCGGTGGTCCCCGGCTACGGCTTTTCCGTCTCCTCGTCGGCCGGCTGCTCGCCGGCCGGCGGGTCATCGGCGGCCTTCCGGCGCCCGGCGGCGCTCTTTTCCTTGTCGTAGCTGAGCCGATAGTCGATGCGGTGCACCGGCAGCACCAGGCTCGAGCAGATGTTCGAAAGGTGCGCGTTGATGCGCTTGAGGAACCGGACCCACAGCACCGTGGTCACGGCCTCGCGCGCCGACAGATCCGAGCGCGCGATCTTTTCGATGAGCCGATCGCAGCGCCGGTTGATCAGGGTCTCGTCCTCGATGATGTCGCGAGCAGCGTCCTCGTCGACCTCGGCGAAGGCCGTGAGGGTGATGCGGAAGTTCTGGGTCACCTGGGTGGAGACGTCCATGAGGTCCTTGTAAAAGCGCAGCTCCTGGGCGGGGACCTCCATCATCTGGCCCACCTCCAGCAGGTTCTTGCAGTAGTCCCCGATGCGCTCGGCGTCCTTGACCACCGACATGAGGATCAGGCTGGAGGTCACCGCGCCGCCGCTGTGCAGGCTGACGTGCTCCACCAACCGCCGCCGGATGGCCCGCTCCTTGCGGTTGATGGCGATGTCCTGCACGAGGACGTCGTCTTCCACTTCCTCTGGGCAACGCCGCCCCGACAGCACCTCGGCCACCATCTCGAAGACGGCCCAGCCCATCTCGAGCATCTCCACGAACTCGTCGTAGAGCTCCCGCTCGGCCTTGCGCCCGCGCCACGTATCCAGCAGTGCTTTCAGCATGGTCGACTCCTGGGCCCGCCCCGCGCGCGGTCGGCCGGGCCTCGATCTTTACTTCCCGTCGTGTGTGACCACGAAAGCGATCATCGCTATCACGAACGTGGCTTCACCAAAATAGTATATCCGCTCTGTCCGCCATATCCGCCGCCAATCCTCGGGAAAACACCCACCCGGGTGACCGGGCAGGCCGGTCAGCTCAACAGCCGGTAGACCAAGATGAGCACCCCCGGCGTGACGAAAAACACGCCGAACACGAAGCCCACCGCCCAGAACCGCGATCGGCTGGCCAGCTCCCCCAGCCCCACGGCCAGCCGCATGGGGATCCGCCGGATGGCCGGGATGGGGTAGACCAGCAGCGTCCCACACAGGTTGAACAGCAAGTGGGCGAAGGCGATGGTGAGCCCGGCCACGTTGCCCGCCAGGGCCGCCATGAGCGCGGTGACCGTGGTGCCCAGGTTGGCGCCCAGGGTGATGGGGAACACCTGGGCCAGGCTCACCGCCCCGGCCGCAGCCATGGGGATCAGCAGCGAGGTGGTGATGCTGCTGGACTGGACGATGGTGGTGATCACCAGCCCCATGAGGATGCCGAGCAGGCCCGAGGAGCCGATGGTCTTGTTGAAAAACGCCTCGATCTTCTCGATGAGCATGCTCCGCATGAGCTTGGTGAGCAGATAGAGGCTGCCGAGCAGCAGCGCGATGCCCAGCAGCGCCACCAGGGTGCCGGCCACGCCCTTGGGCAGCCCGGCCACGCCGCCGGTGACCACGCCGATGACGGGCTTGGTGACCACCTTCACCGGGCTGGAAAACGTCAGGGTGGACGAGCCGAAAAGCAGGCAGGCCAGCCAGGTGGCCGAGTGGCGCAAAAACCCCGTGGCCAGCTCCAGCGGCAGCAGCACCACCACGGCCATGAGGTTGAAAAAGTCGTGCACCGTGGCCGCGGACAGGGCCCGCTTGAACTCCGCACGCCGGGACATGTGGCCCAGCGACACCAGGGTGTTGGTGACCGTGGTGCCGATGTTGGCCCCCATGACCATGGGTACGGCGTGCTCGATGGTCAGGGCTCCCGAGGCCACGAAGGCCACCACCATGGCCGTGGTGGTGGAAGAGCTCTGGATGAGCGAGGTGGCCAGGATGCCGATGAACAGCCCCACGAAGGGGTTGGCGGTGGTCTCGATGAGCGCCCTGGCAAAGCCCTTGCCAAAGATCTTGAAGCCGGCGCCCAGCAGGCCGATGCTGGTCAGAAAGACATAAAGCAGCGCGATCACTAACAGGATACCCAGCACCTGGGCGCCGCGCGTCTTGGGGGCGGTCACGTGGGCAGCCGCCAGCTTCTCGTCGATCTCGTCCTCGGAGTGCACCATCATGGGCTCGGACGCCTTCTCGATCCGCGTGTCCACTGGCATGAGGTCAGCCTCACTTCGAGCTGGGGGAGGGGGTCGGGGGCTCGCTTCTCGAGCCGACGCGGTCAACATCCCCGGCTCGGGTTAGGACACGATCAGAAAATTGTTACGTTCTCGTTAGCACGGGGGGCTGGCAGAGGCCCGCATCTGTTCATTTTCACCTGGTTTTCGGCGGAATATGCCCATCACAGCTTGATCTGCAAGGTGAGGGTGGCCGCCCAGCGATCGGGCTCGCCCTCGAGGAGGCTGTAGTCCAGATCGAGCAGCAGCACGTTTTTGTTTCGACCCCAGAAGTGAAAGGCCCACCCCGCGATGATGCGGTGGTAGGCCTCCCCCTCGCCGGGGTTGGGCCCCTCGAACCAGTCGTAGCGGCCCATCACGCTGGACCAGATCCAGGGCAGCCGAAGCTCCACGAAGCCCGAGGCGCCCTGGTAGCCCGCCGTCTCTCCGTTGACCACCCACTGGCTGCCCGCCCCCTTTTGCCGCCCCCGGCCGGTGATGTACTGCGCGGTGGCCGCCACGTAGGGGTGCGACCAGCTCACCATCACCTGGTGGTGGCGCCAGTCGGGCACGGCGAAGGGATCGGACTCCTGCACGCTGGCGTTGCCGTGGCCGTAGATGAAAAAGTAGCTGAGCTGCAGATACGGCAAAAGCCGGCCCAGGGGTCGGGCGGACAAGCGCCCCTCCACCACCTTGCCCATGTTCTTTTCGATGCCGTGATACCCGGTGCCGTTGTACACCCCCACCGCCAGGCTGCCCCAGGTGCCGGGGTACTTGTCATACATGGCCTTGGCCACCTTGGTGGGCAGCTTGCGCCCGAGCAGCACCCCGGCCGTGAGGCCCAGGTCGGCGGAGTTGAACAGGTGCTGGCGCTCGGCGAACATGGTGCCCTGCATCCGGTAGTAGTTGAGGTGCTCCTCGAAGTCGAGCCAGGGCATGTGCACGATGCCGAGCTCCACGAAGGGCTCGGAGACCACCACCGTCTGCACCGGGAGCTTGAGCTTGGCGTACAGGTACTTGAGCCGGACCTTGAAGTCGCCGGTGTCGTCCTGGTGGACGTCGGGGGTGATCCGGGCCTCGAGCCACTCGGTGGGCTTGAACTTGACGTTCAGATATCCGCGCCCGACCCGGAACTCGTTGAAGTCCACCTTCTGCCGACCGTCGGCGGACTCGCCGAAGCCGTAGCGATACTGCAGGTACCAAAGCGTGCCCAGGTGGAACATGGACAGCGCCTCGAGCAGCTTGGCCCAGCGATGGCTCTTGGCCTCCACCGGGGCCTCGGCCGCCACCGCCCGGGGCGCCGCTTCCCCACGCGGCGCAGGCGGCGCCACCGCTCGCGGCGCTGGCCGCGCGCCGGGTCGCGGCGCCGCGTGGCCGGCCGCGCGCGCCGCCGGCCACGTCGCCGTGCGTTTTGGGGCGCCCTGGGTCCCGGCGGGCTGGGCAGAAGAGGGCCGGGCGCGCTCCGCGGGGTGGCTGGGGTGGGCGCGCCGGACCCGTCGCGGCGCGTCGGAGGGTTCGGCAGGCCTGGTCATGGGTGCCTTGGAGGCTGCCCCCGAAGAAGCGGGCTGCGGCCGGGGCACGTCGGCCGGGGCCGCCGAAGCGGCCATGGCCGCCGGGTTCAGAAAGGCAAAGGCGAAAAAACCGGTTAGATGTCGGGCTGATGAACACAGTCGCGGCATACCGCGCCTCCACGGGCTCGGGTTGTCGCGTTAGAAAGGGGTTTCTGTATGGTTCAAATGATTAGCGGAATGTTAGAAATCCGTTAAAGCGGGTGGAGGTGGGACCAGAGGACGGCGGGACCAAAGGACGCGGTCGGCACCGCGACGAGAACCGACCTACAGAAAAACAATCATTAAAATCAGCCACTCACATCACTCGGTGTTTCTATCTTCCAGGTGCCGCTCACATCACTCGGTGTTTCTATCTTCCAGGTAGGGCGATGGCGATTCATCTTCCGGGCAGGGCGATGGCGATTCGGGAGCCGCGGGAGCCGCGGGAGCCGCCGGAGGCTCGGCGGGGAGCCGGAGCCGAAAGGTGCTGCCCGCGCCCGGCGTCGACTCGAGCGACACCAGGCCCCGGTGGGCCACGGTGATGTGCTTGACGATGGCGAGGCCGAGGCCGGTGCCCCCCGCCTCCCGGCTGCGGGCCTTGTCCACCCGGTAGAAGCGCTCGAAGATCCGCGACTGGTGCTCGGGGGGGATGCCTGGCCCGTCGTCGGTCACGTGGATCACCACGTCGTCTTCCTGCTGGCTCAGACCCACCTGGACGTGGCTGTCGGGGTCACTGTACTTGATGGCGTTGTCGATGAGGTTGACCACCGCCTGCTCGAGCAGCGGGGCGTTGACCGCGACCCGCAGGTCGGGGTCCCCCTGCAGCGACACGTGGATCCGGCGATCGCGGGCCTTGGGCTGACAGAGCCCCAACGCCGCGCGCAGCACCTCGAACACCGGCTGCGGCTCCAGGGGCACGGCTCCGGCGCCCCCCTCGATCTCGATGCGCGACAGGCTGAGCAGATCCTCGATGATGGCGTTGAGCCGCTCGGCGTGGCGCGTGATGATGTCCAAAAACCGCCGCGCGGTGTCCGGGTCGTCGATGGCCCCGTCGCGCAAGGTCTCCACGAAGCCCTGGATGGAGGTAACCGGGGTCTTGAGCTCGTGGGAGACGTTGGCCACGAAGTCGCGCCGGATGGACTCCAACCGCTTGAGCTGCGTCACGTCGTGTAGCACCACCATGGCCCCGAGACGATGACCGGTGGCGTCTTTCAGCCGGGTACCGATGACGCGCAGGTAGCGCGGCTGGCCGCGCTCGAGCACGATGTCGTCCTCCACCGTGCGCTCGTCCTCGAGCAGCCGGTGCATCAGGTTCTGGAGTCGCTCGTGGCCCACGGCCACCTCCAGCGACACGCCGATGCTCTCGGCCGGGTCGAGCTCGAACAGCGCCACGGCGGCCGGGTTGAGCTGCAGAAGCCGCCCCCGGGCGTCCACCACCAGCACGGCCTCGATCATGCTGCCGAGCACCGCCTCGAGCTGGTTGCGCTGCCGGGTCACGAGCCGGATCCGCTCGTCGAGCTGGGCGGCCATCTGGTTCATGGACGCGGCCAGCGCACCGGCCTCGGCCGTCCACGGCACCCGCAGCCGATAGCGCAGCTCCCCGTCGGCGAACCGCGCGGCCCCCCGCTGCATCTCGCGCAGGGGGCGCACCAGGCGCCGGGCCACGAAGAAGTGTAAAAGCGACACCAGCACCGCCACGATCAGCCCCGCCGCCGCGATGCGCCGCAAGAGCTGACTGAGGGTGGCCGACACCTGCCGCATGCCGATGGCGGTGCGCACCACGGCGACGACCCGCCCGTGGCGCCGCACCGGCACGGCGAGGTAGGTCATCTCCTGGCGCAGGGTCCGCGAGTAGCGGGTGGATCGCTTCACCTGCCCCCCGAGCGCGGCGCGAACCTCGGGGCGGTTGGCGTGGTTCTCCATGGCGGTGGGGTCGTGATGCGAGTCGGCCAGCACCCGGCCGTCGGGGCGGATGAGGGTGAACCGCGTCCGCGTGCCCCGCGCGAGCTGGGCCACACCACGCTGCAGCTTTGCCGGGGCTCGCTCCCGCCACTCCTGCTGAACCAGCCGGCGCAGCAGCCGCGCCCGCAGCGACAGGTCCTCGGCGGTCTGCTCCAGATGGTAGGACCGGGTCTCGCGGTAGGCGAGCCAGGCCACCAGAAACAGCGCCGGCAGCACGATGAGCAGGGTGGACACGTAGAGCTGCCAGAGGATCTTGGGGCGACGTCGCATGGGATGGGGCCGGCAGCAGGGCGACTAGCAGGTCACTCCTTGAACCGGTAGCCCACGCCCCGCACGGTCTCGATGAGCTCTCCGGCCGGGCCGAGCTTCTTGCGCAGCCCGACGATCTGAACGTCCACCGAGCGCTCGGTGACGGGGTAGTCGTCGCCCTTGACCGCGTTGATGATCTGGCTGCGGGTAAAGACCCACCCCGGGCGCTGGGCCAAAAAGGCCAGGATGGCAAACTGCGACGCGGTGAGCGAGACGGGATCACCGCCCACGCGCACCTCGTGGCGCGCCGTGTCGAGGCGCAGCTCGCGGTAGGTCACCACCTGCTGGGTCCCGGCTGCCCGGTCCCGCCGGCGCCGCAGCACGGCCTTGATGCGAGCGATGACCACCCGCGGGCTGAAGGGCTTGGTGATGTAGTCGTCAGCGCCGAGCTCCAGGCCGGAGACGATGTCGGCGTCCTCGCCCTTGGCGGTGAGCATCACGATGGGTACCCGCGCGGTTTGATCGTCGCTGCGCAGCATCCGGCACACGTCCAGGCCGTCGAGCCCCGGCAACATGAGATCCAGGATGATCAGATCCGGCAGCTTGACCCTGACGGATTCGATGGCCTCCTCGCCGCTGCCCACCGCCTCCACCTCGTAACCCTCCTTGGACAGGTTGTAGTGCACCAGCTCCCGGATGTCCGCCTCGTCGTCCACCACCAGAATGTGTCCTCTGGACATGTCGTCGACTCCTGTCTGCCGGGCCCGGCCGGCGGAATCCATCCGCGTACCAACTCCCGGCGTCGGGCCAGCGCATTGCACCGGACATATCCCCACGCGAGGATTCCGGCCGCTCGGCGCCGCCCTGGGGTCACCCGGGGATCGTCTTCTCGGGTGACCAGGATTGTCAATGGGTTTCGCATAACTCAAACGGCTACAAGCCCACCGTGATCCACCCATGTTAAAATTGCGTGAAGATCGTACACCGACCCATGGCGTGGGGGATCCGGCAGCGGTGGGGGGCTGCATCCCCAGGGGACCGGAGGCGCTCGATGACGCTCGATGACGCTCGATG
>CAYFWA010000036.1:1215-8785 GCA_964346625.1 uncultured Myxococcales bacterium | reverse complement strand
GGCGCTCGGAGGCGCTCGGAGGCGCTCGGAGGCGCTCGGAGGCGAGATGGAGACGCGATCCGATCTCCGGCCTTGACGTCGGGCCCGGGGTCAGCGCAAGATCGGTCGCGATTTCCTGCGACTACCTTATCGTTCTGGACGTATCGGCACGTCGGCCCAGCGGGCCACCGAAGATCGTAACTGGGGAAGCGAACCACCAAGAAGGACGACCATGGACGACCCACGCAAACCGAGGCCGGATCAACCCGAGGGCGATCAGAATTGGGAATTCACCGATCCCAATCAGCCGTTCGAAGACGCCGTACCGCTGCACACCGGCGAGGTGGAGATCCTCGACGACGAGGTGTTCGAGGAGCAGGCCTTTTCCGAGGAGGCCGGTCCCGAAGATGCCTCGGCGATGGACGAGTCCACCAACGTGGCCGGCGCGCCCGCCGAGGAGGTGATCGAAGAGGAGGTGGCCGGGGACTTTGGCGAGGATGATCTGTTCGGCGACTCGTCGCTGGATTTCAGTGACGAGGCCGTGGTCGCCGACGCGCCCGCCGACGAGGAGCTGGCGGTGGTGGATTCCCTCGACGAGCCGAGCGAGCTGGACGACCTGGACGCCGCCTTCGACGCGGTCACCGAGTCGGCTGACGACCTGGTGGCCGACGACCTGGTGGCCGACGACCTGGTGGCCGACGACCTGGTGGCCGATGACCTGGTGGCCGAAGAGCAGGTGGTGGGCTCCGCGGACGTGGCCGACGACGACCTGCTGGGTGAGGGCTTCCTCGACGAAGGGCCCGGCGAAGGGGACGCCGCGGCCTCCTCGGGCAGCGCGCACGCCGCCGCCGAGCGGGAGGCCGCCGCCTTGCTGGAGAGCACCGAGCCCGCGGAGGAGCCGGCGGCGGCGCCCGAGCCCGAGGCCCCGCAGGTGGATCCCCAGGAGGTGTCCTGGCGCACCCGCCATGACCTGTTCAAGGAGGAGTCGCAAAAGCTGGCCATGGCGCGCAAGTGGGAGGAGCTCGCCGAGCTGTCGCGCGACGCGGTGCAGGAGGCGACCTGGGCCCGCAAGGGCGCCGACCGGATCACGCTGCTGCTGGACCTCGCCCGCCTCTATCGGGATCGCCTGTCGGACCCCCAGCGGGCCGAGGAGGTCTTCGCCATGCTGGCGGCCGAGGACCCCACCCACAGCGAAGCCTTGGCCTTTTTGGCCGAGCAGTACCGGGCCAACGGCAACTGGGAGGCCCTGTATCGGCTGTACCTCGGCGCGGTGGCCCCCACCTGGGATCCCAACGAACGGCTGGAGCGCACCCGGGAGGCCGCCGAGA
The DNA here is from genome assembly GCA_964346625.1 of uncultured Myxococcales bacterium. GTDB lineage: Bacteria > Myxococcota_A > Polyangia > HGW-17 > JAJRWW01 > CAYFWA01. The sequence continues at coordinate 7,478 of CAYFWA010000036.1, read as the reverse complement.
TCGCCCTGGTGGAGCTCGAGCGGCCGGAGCTGGCCATCGACGCCTGGGAGCAGCTCTGGAATCTCAAGGACGCCCGGGAGCAGGCCGAGCAGGAGCTTTTGCACCTGTATCGCACGGGCGCCCACTGGCAGCGGCTGGCGGAGTTTCTGCTCACCAAGATGGAGGGCGTCGAGGGCGGCCAGCACTCGCTGGCCATGCGCGAGGTGGCCGAGGTCTACCTGTCCGGCATGGGCGATCGCCGCAAGGCGCTGGAGATCCTGAATCAGATCCTCGAGCAGCGGCCCGGCGATCCGGTCACCCTGCTCACCCTGGCCGCGGTCTACAGCCAGGAAGGAGACTGGGAGGCCCTCTCGGGGCTCAGCGACCGGACCCTGGAGGGGGTCTCGGCGGACGTGAACCTGGAGTTTTTGCGCCTCATCGCCGACGCCTTCTGGAAGGCCGGGGAGTTCGACGCCGCCCACGACCTGTATCGGAAGGTGTTGGCCCAGAACCCCGACGACGCCCAGGCGAGCCGCTCGGTGGAGGAGTACCTCGCCCAGACCGACCGCCACGAAGAGCTCCTCGAGTTCCTCGAGGGGCAGGTGGCGCGGGCGGACGACGAGGAGGCGCAGCTCGTTTTGCTTTCGCGCATGGCGGTCATCGCCCAGACCAACCTCGGCAGCCCCTCGCGCGCCGCGGAGCTGTGGGAGCGCTGCGTCGCCCTGCGGCCCGACCGCGCGCAGTATCACGAGGCGCTGGCCAGCCTCTACGACTCCATGGCCGATCTGGAGGGCGTGGCCCGGGCCCTCGAGGGGCAGTTGGCCACCCGCCGCGATCCCACCGGGCGCATCGAGCTGCTGCGCCTGCTCGGCGAGCACTACGGCGACCGCATGGAGGACGACGAGCGGGCCGAGAAGTGCTGGAACGAGGTGCTGGCGCTGAGCCCCGAGGACTACGCCGCCCGCCAGCAGCTTCTGTCCATCCGGCGGCGCCGCGGTGACTACGAGGGGCTCAACGCGGCCCTGGAACGCGAGATGGCCCTGACCCCGGACGCCGAGTGGCGCCTGGAGCTGGCGCGGCAGGCGGCCCAGAACCTCGACGAGAACTTCGACGATCGGGCCCGCTCGGTGGCCGCCTGGCAGCGCGTGCTGGACCTGGCACCCCGGGACGCGGAGGCGCTCTCGGCCCTGGAAAAGCACTTCCAGGGCGAGGACAACCGGGCCGACCTGGTGTTCGTGCTCAACCGTCAGATCGACGCGGCCGAGGAGACGCCGGCGCGCATCGAGCTGCTGCGGCGGGCCGGAGAGCTTCACCGCCAGGCCGAAAAGCCACGCTCCGCGGCGAGCACCGAGGAGTGGATCCTGCGGCTGGAGCCGGACGAGGAGAACGCCCTGGCGGAGGTGGATCAGTACTACGGCGCCCAGGAGCAGCTCGGCAAGGTCCTCGGCGCCCTCGAGCATGGCAGCGTCCGGGTGGAGGACCTCGACCAACGCGCGGCGCTGCTGCAACGCGCCGCGGATCGGTGCGAGCAGACCCGCACCGGGCGGTACTTCTATCTGCGGCGGCTGCTGGGGCTGCGGGGCGACGAGGAGGACGTGCTGGTGTCGCTGCGCGGCAGCGCCGAGGAGGCGGAGCTGTGGGCGCCGCTGGCGGAGGTCTACGCGCTGCTGGCGGTGACGGCCCCGGAGCCCGAGGCCCGGCGGCGCTACTGCCGGGAGCTGGCGTCCCTGCTGGAAAAGCGCGTGGGACAAAAGGACCGCGCCTACCTGGAGCTGCAGTCGCTGCTGCTCGACGCGGGCGACGCCCAGGCCCGGGTGGCCGAGCTCGGCCGCCTGGCCTCGGAGACCGAGCGCTTCGAGGACCACCACGCCGTGCTGGGAGCGGTGGCGCGGGCCACCGAGGACGACGAGGTACACCGCGAGACGCTGCGCGAGCGGGCGAAGCTCGCCGACGAGGGCCTCGAGGACCCGGCGCGGGCCTTCGAGGGCTACCGCGCCCTGGTCACCCTGGACCCTGCCGACGAGCAGGCCCTCGGCGAGATGGAGCGGCTCGCCGAGGCCGCCGAGCTGTGGCTGCCCCTCGACGAGGTGTACGCCGAGCTGTGGGATCGCCTCGAGGGCGAGCGGCGGCTGGCGCTGTGCGACAAGCGCGTGGCGCTGCACCGCGACCGGCTCGACGACGCCGCCGGCGCCTTCGATCTGCTGCTGCTCAAATATCGCCTGGATCCCGAGGCCGCCGGCCTGCAAGAGGCGCTTGGCGAAAACGCCGAGGCCCTCGGACAGTGGCAATACCTGCTGCCCCTGCTCGAGGCCCAGGCCCGTGCCGGCGCCGACGGGGCGCGCGGCGCTCAGCTCCTGGAGCTGGCCAAGCGCTACGAGGACAAGCTCGAGGACACGACGCACGCCTTCGACCTGGCCGCCGAAGCGCTCATCGCGGATCCCGCCTCCGACGACGCCCTGGCCGAGATCAAGCGGCTCGCCGAGCAGGAGGGCGCCTGGGAGCGCGAGGCCGCGGCGCTGCGGGCCGCCGCGGCGCGATGCGACACCGACGACCGGCGCATCACGCTGTACGAGGCCGCCGCCGATCTGTACTGGAAACACGAGCTGGGTGAGCAGGCGGCGGTGATGGACCGCCACATCCTGTCGCTGCGTCCCGGCCACCGCGACGCCCTGGAGGCGCTCATCGCCTGGCATCGGGAGCGCGAGGAGTGGGACGTGCTGCGGGATCTGCTGGTCAAGCGGATCGACGTGCTGGAGGAGGGCGCGCGCCTCGAGGCCTGGCTCGAGGTGGCCCGCATCAGCGAAAAGCAGCTCCAGCAGCCGGAGCAGGCGCTGCTGGCCTATACCGAGGTGCTGGCCCTCGACGGCGAGAACGAGGACGCCATGCAGGGCTTCTCCGCCCTGGAGAGCGCCTTCACCGAGCCCACCCAGCACGTGCGCAAGATGCGCGCGGAGCTCAGCCGCGCCGAGCCCGAAAAGGCCGCCGAGATCCGACTCTCGCTGGCCAAGCTCCTCGAGGAAGAGCTCGAGGACGTGGCCGGCGCCAAGGAGGTGCTGGCCGAGCAGGTGGCCATCGACGGCCCCTTCGGCAAGCCTTACGATGAGCTGTATCGGCTGCACGAGAGCTCGGCGGACTGGTCCGCCCTGGCGGACCTGCTGGAGACCCGGGCCAACGCCCTGACGGCCGCCGAGGAGGGGTCCGCCGAGCAGGACGCCGGCGCCGACGCCGCCGCGCCCACGCCGACAACCGCCGCGGATGAAGAGGCGCTGGCGCTACTGCAGCAGGCCATCGACATCCGCCACGAGCACCTGGCGGGGCAGGAGCCCGAGCGGCTGGAGACCCTCTACCGCGCCGTGCTCAAGCACCGGCCAGACGACGAGATCATCCTCGGCCGCCTGGTGGAGCAGCTCCGCGCCGAGAGCCGCTGGGAGGACATGGCCGCCCTGCTCGAGCAGGTCTCGGCCCGCATGGACCGCCCCGAGGATCAAGCGCGCACCAAGCGCGAGCTGGCGCGGGTGCTGCACCACGGGCTGGGCAAGGCCGAGGAGGCCAAGGCGGTCTACGCCTCGCTGTGCGAGTCGGAGCCCGCCGACGAGTCCGCGGCCTGCGCGCTGGCGACCTTCGCCGCGGAGCAAGAGGAGTGGGCCGAGTACATCCGCTACCGCGAGCTGCAGGCTGAGCACCTGCCCGCGCGGCTGGCCGGGCTGCTGTACTGCCACCTCGCCGAGGCGGCGGACGACAAGGACCTGCCCGCCGCGCAGGTGTCCACCTTCTACCGCCAGGCGCGCTCGCTGGACAGCGAGAACCAGGTGGCCATGGAGGGGCTGCGAGCCATCGGCCGCCGGCTCAAGAACTGGCGCGAGGTGGCGGCGCTGCTGCCCGACCACGACGAGCAGTCCATCAGCTTCGAGGCCCGGGCCGAGCGGCTGCGGGGCCGGGGCGACTCGGATCTCGAGCTGGACGCGGGCCAGGCGCTGGACTGGTACCTGCGCGCCGTGGCCACCTGGCCCGACGACCAGGAGGCCTGGGCCGGCGTGGCCAAGGCCGCCACGGCCCTGGGGGACCAGGCGCTGGCCGACGCCGCCAGCGCCCGGCGGCTGCTGGCCTTCGAGCGCCAGGTGCCCCCCACCACCGAGCGGCTCGCCGACCACGTGACCCTCATCACCGAGAACGCCGAGCAGCTCATGGCCGCCGGCGAGGTGGAGCGGGCCCGGCCGCTTTTGCGCCACGCCCACGAGCTCATGCCCGACTTCGTCCCGGCGGCCATCTCCGTGGCCGAGGAGCACCTGGAAGGGAACGACGCCGAGCTCGCCTTCCAGGTGGCCTCCGGGGTGCTGGACAAGGACGCCCAGGAGCTGACGGCTTCGCAGCGGATCCGGGCCCTCATGGTCCGCGCCCGGGCCGCGCTGGCCGAGCAGCAGACCACCGAGGCCCTCGACAGCTTCCGCACGGTGCTCGCCCAGGAGCGCCTGCACGCCGACGCCCTGCGGGCCCTGGCGGACCTGCTGGCCACCGAGGGCCGCTCCATCGAGGCCATCCAGCACTACCTGCGCGTGCTGCTGGTGGAGGAGCAAAGCGAGCGCCGCGGCGAGGTCTACCGGCGGATGGGCTTCTTGTGGGAGGACGCCATCGGCAACACCTACGAGGGGGCCGCCTGCTACGACCGCGCCATGGACGCCGGGCTGGACGACCCCACGCTGCTGCGGCGCGCGCTCAAGCACCTGGTGCGTCACCAGGAGCGCGACAAGGCGCTGGCCGTGGTGGACTCTTTGCTGCCGGTCACCGAGGATCCGCAGGAGATGGCGGACTTGTGGGTGGCCCAGGGGACGGTCTTCAGCCAGGGCGACGAGGACCTGGAGCGGGCCACCGAAGCCTTCGACATGGCCCTGTCCTACATGCCCGGCTACGGCCCGGCCCTCATGGGGCTGGCTGACGTGCTGGAAAAGAAGGAGGACTGGGCCCAGCTCCTGCAGATCCTGGAGGCCTCCCTCGAGCTGCAACCTCCCGAGGAGCAGGCCGCCTCGCTGCGACGCATGGCCACGCTGTATCAGGAACGGCTCGGGGATCCCCAGAGCGCCGAGAAGTTTTTGCGCAAGTCGGTGGAGATGGAGCCCACCAAGGAGGCGCTGGAGACGCTGCGCTCCATCTACGAGCAGGCCCCGGCGCAAAACCCCGAGGCCTACCTGGAGGTGCTCAGCGGCCTGGTGCGCTTCGGACCGCCCTACCTCGAGCTGGCCACCCAGGTGGGCAACACGGCCTTCGAGCGGGGCCAGGAGCGCTGGGGCTGGGCGCTGCACGCGCCCTGGGCGAACGTGCGGTCGGCCGGCAGTGACGTCAAGAGCCGCCTGCGGGACCTGCGCAAGACCTACGACAAGGCCGAGCTGCCGGTGATCCCGGAGGAGGCGTACCTGAGCGACGTGCGCACCCGCGAAGTGTGCGTGCCCCTCAACGAGGCGTTGGCCACCGCCGACGCGGCCCTGGGCCACGTGGGCCTCAACGACAAGGACGCCGCGGGGGCGGAGGCGGCCTACAAGCTCAGCCCCAACGCCGGGCTGGGCAAGACCTGCCACCAGGTCACCGCGGCCCTGGGGCTGCCCGAGAGCCTGACCTTCCGCGCGGACGGCATCGCCCAGAGCTGGCTGGTGATCAACAGCGACGAGCAGCCGATGGTGATGTACCTCACCGAATTCTTGCGTCAGTTCGTCCGCGCCGAGTCGAGCTTCCTGTTCGGCTACACCTTGGAGTGGATCCGCCCCGGCCAGGTGGTGCTGGCCGCCTGCGACCCGCAGACCCGCCAGAATCTGGTGGGCGGCATCCTCGCGGCGGCGGGCGTCGACGAGCCCGCCGACTCCGGCGCGGCCCAGTGGGCCGAGCGGCTGCAGGAGGCCGTGGACGAGCCCACCCGCACGGCGTGGGGCGAGTCTCTGGCCAGCCTCGCCGGGCGCGCCCCGGCCGACGTCCTCGCGCAGCACCTCGGCGGGATCGAGACCACGGCCCGCCGCGTGGGCCTGCTGATGGCCGGGGACCTCCTGTCGGCCATGCGCGCCTGGGGCCGGGTCACCGAGGCCTACGACAACCCCCAGGGCAAGGAGCTCGACGAGCTCGACGAGGTCATCACCGCCAACCCCGAGCTCAAGGACCTGGTGGCCTTCGCCGCCTCCGAGGCCTTCGGTCGGCTGCTGAGCGAATGAGCTGAGCCGGGGCCCCCTGGATTCCTTCCTGCCTGCTTTCTCTTTCCTTCCCTCTTTCCTTCGCCGCAATACTTGCGTATCTGGGCGATTCGG
>CAYFWA010000036.1:0-1115 GCA_964346625.1 uncultured Myxococcales bacterium | reverse complement strand
TTCGGGGGGAGTTATGTCCAGTCCAAAAGCACCTTGCCCGACTGTCCAGAGCGCATGGTGTCGAAGGCCTGCTGGAACCTGGCCACCGGGAAACGGTGCGTGATGATGGGGGTCACGTGCAGGCCGCTTTGCAGCATGGTCTTCATCTTGTACCAGGTCTCGTACATCTCGCGGCCATAGATCCCCTTGAGCACCAGGCCCTTGAAGATCACCTGATCCCAGTCGATGGCGGTGTCGTTGGGCGGGATGCCCAGCAGCGAGATCCGGCCGCCGTTGTTCATGGCGGCGAGCATCTGGCGAAATCCCGCCGCGCTGCCCGAGCACTCCAGCCCGATGTCGAACCCCTCGCTCATGCCGAGCTGGTCCATGGTCTCGCGTAGCTCCTGCTCGGCGGGGTTCAGGGTGCGGGTCGCCCCCAGGCGCCGGGCGAGCCCGAGCCGGTACTCGTTCAGATCGGTGATCACCACGTGGCGGGCGCCCACCTGCCGGGCGATGGCCGCGCACATGCACCCGATGGGCCCGGCGCCGGTGATGAGCACGTCCTCGCCCACCAGGTCCCACGACAGGGCGGTGTGCACCGCGTTGCCCAACGGATCCAGGATCGCCCCCACCTCGTCGGGAATCTCCGCCGGCAGCTTGAAGGCGTTGCTGGCCGGCAACACGAGCTGCTCGGCGAAGGCCCCGGGGCGGTTCACCCCCACCCCGACGGAGTGGATGCAAAGATGTCGGCGCCCCGCCAGGCAGTTGCGGCACTGCCCACACACCAGGTGCCCTTCCCCCGAGACCCGGTCCCCCACGGCGTAGCCCTGCACCTCGCTACCGATCTCCATCACCTCGCCCGCGTACTCGTGGCCCACGGCCATGGGCACCGGGATGGTGCGCTGGGCCCAGTCGTCCCAGTTGTAGATGTGGATGTCCGTGCCACAGATGGCGGTCTTGTGAATGCGAATCCGCAGGTCGTTGGGCCTCAGCTCGGGTTCCTCGATCTCCTCGAGCCAGATACCGGGCGCCCGCTCGCGCTTAACCAGTGCCTTCATGCGCGTCTTCCCCTGTTTGTAAGCGTTCAGGGGGGATGTCCCATCCCCCCTCGCCCCGAAAAAGCGCGGTTTTTCGGG
>CAYFWA010000035.1:18864-20178 GCA_964346625.1 uncultured Myxococcales bacterium | reverse complement strand
AGCGCGTGTAGCGCGTGTAGCGCGTGTAGCGCGTGTAGCGCGTGTAGCGCGTGTAGCGCGTGAGCGCGTGAGCGCGTGAGCGTGTGGAGCGCGTGAGCGTGTGGAACGCGTGAGCGCGTGAGCGCTGCTGCCTCGGCCGGGCGCTGGCGACGAAGGATCGGGATGGAAAGCAAACAGCAAGACCCCCTGGTGGGAACGGTCATCGACGGCCGCTACACCATCGACTGCCCGCTGGCCTCGGGGGGCATGGGCTCGGTGTACCTGGCCCAGCAGCGAAACCTGGCCCGACCGGTGGCCGTGAAGGTGGTGATCGGCGCCGACGACGAGCTGGTGGAGCGCTTCCGCCGCGAGGCGGACGCCCTGGCCGATGTCTCCCATCCGGCCATCGTCGAGGTGCACGACTTCATCCGCGCCGAGCAGGGTCACGATCGCTGCTATCTGGTCATGTCCTACGTGGAGGGTGAAGACCTGGAGGACTATCTGGAGCGCCAGCCCGACCAGCGGCTCCCCGTGGCCGAGGCGGTGTCCCTGATCACGCCCATCGTCTCGGCCCTGGTGCAGCTCCACGCCGCCGGGATCGTCCACCGGGACATCAAACCCGCAAACATCGTGCGGTTTCAGGGCGCCGACGGCCGCCCCGCGGTCAAGCTCGTGGACTTTGGCATCGCCCGCCGGGCAGTGGACGCGGGGCTGACGAGCGCGGGGTACATCATCGGGACGCCTCCGTACATGGCCCCCGAGACGCTGATGGCCAAGCCGCACACTCCGGTGGCCGATGTGTATGCCGTGGGCGCGACCCTGTACGAGCTGCTCACCGGGGGCGCGCCTTTTGGCAACGGGCGCCTGCACGAGGTGATGGCGCGGGCCCTGCAGGAGCCGGTGACCGTGCCCCCGGGGCTCACCGGGACGCCGCTGGCGGCGCTGCTCGTCCAGATGCTCGAAAAGGACGAAGGCAGTCGGCCGGATGCCCTACAGGTGCTCGAGGCCCTGGAGCGCGTGCAGGACGAGCTCGCCGCCGCCCGCGTCGCCTCGGGGGCGTCCCTGGTGGCGCCGGCGCCCGCTCCGAGCACCCCGGCGCTAGCCAACCGGGATCAGGCCACGCTGCAGCTCACCCCTCGGCCGACCGCCGCGGCAGCGGTCGGCGGCGCGCCTCCGGTGGGCGCCGCTGCCGCCTCCGCGGGGCTTTCGCCGGGGCAGTCGGGCCCCGCGGGCACGGCCCCCACGGCCCTGGCGCCGGCCGGCGTCTCGGGGCCCCGGGGCGCGGGGGCCGTCGCTCCCCAGCTCACCGGCCCGCAGGGGACCGGGTCGCAGGCC
>CAYFWA010000035.1:17763-18764 GCA_964346625.1 uncultured Myxococcales bacterium | reverse complement strand
GCCGGCCCGCAGATGACCGGGTCGCAGGCCGCCGGCCCGCAGATGACCGGGTCGCAGGCCGCCGGCCCGCAGATGACCGGGTCGCGGGCTTTGGGGCCGGACGCCAGTGAGGCGCGTGCCGCTGCCCAACGGCGACACCTGTGGCTCTGGCTGGGGCCGCTGCTGGTGGTTCCCTTGCTGATTGCCGTCGTCGCCTTGACGCTGGTGTTCGGCGGCTTCGGCCGCAGCAGCGGTGGTGACGACGCCGCGGACGAGGCGCCCGAGGCGTCTGTCCGCTCCGCGTCCATGGATCCGGCGGCGGCGCGCTCGAGCGCTGGCTGGGCGGCTTTTCGCCGGGCGGGGAGCCGCCGGCGGGCCGCCAGCTCCGAGGGTGACGCCGAGCCCAGCGGCCGCGCCCTCGGCAAAACCTGCAAGAGCCCGCAGGACGCCGAGCGTTTTTTCGCCCGGGCCAAGCAGGCGGCCCAGACCCGGACCCGGGACAGCCAGGACGAGGCGCTGCGCTACTACCGGGCCGTGCTGCACTGCGGCTATTCCCACTCGGGGCAGCGGCGCTGGGCGGCGCGGCTGATGTCGAACATCTATCGCAACCGAGGCGCCTGCCGCCCCGCAGAGAAGCTCTGGCGCACCTACCAGCGGCTCACCCGCGCGGCGGGCAAGCGCCCAAAACCGTTTCCGGGGTGTCGCTGAATCGGCCAAATCGAGCAAACCCATTGAGCGCGGCACCCAGGTGCGCTACACCCCTGGCATGACGGGCATGCCTGGCATGAATATCGAGGTCCCCTCGTGCTCAGACCGGCGGGAGCGACGCCGGCCGACGGTCGGCGTGGCCCTGCTGGTCGCGGCGGTAGCGAGCCCCATGGGAGGGTGTTCCAAGGAGACCGCGGGGCAGTCTTCTACGGAGCGGTCGAATGCCCAGGGCTCCGGGGGCCCATCCCGTTCAGCGCAGGCGTCGTCCGCCGAGCGCCGGCCCCGAGCGCCTTCGGGCGGCACGCCGGCTGCCC
>CAYFWA010000035.1:6611-17663 GCA_964346625.1 uncultured Myxococcales bacterium | reverse complement strand
GCGATACCTCGGCTGCCCGCGATACCTCGGCTGCCCGCGATACCTCGGCTGCCCGCGATACCTCGGCTGCCCGAAACGGGGGCGAGCTGGGACAGGGGCTCACCGGGATGTGGGCGGCCGAGCGCATCCTGGTGGGCGGGAACCGCGTCCCGCTACCCGAGGGGTATCGCATTCGTCTACACTTCCAACCGGACGGCGCCCTGGTGGTTCACGGGGTGCACCGGACGCGACCCACGCGCAAGGAGGGGACCTGGCGCGTCGGATCCGGGCGGCTCGTGACCGTGATCCGGGGTCGGGGGGGTACGAAACGAGAGACCCGCACGCTCCGGCTCGATGGCGACCGGCTGACGCTCACCCGGCCGGGGTCTCCCGCGGTGGTCTGGCACATGGCGCGCGTGGATGGCTCCGCATCACCTCGGGCGAGACCGCCTCGCGTCCGACGCGAGGCCATGGCGGAACCGGCTGATCCGAGGTCCGCGCGACGTTGATTGGGGGGGCGCAGCGAAAAGGGGGGCCCAGCGGGAGAGAGGGCGCAGCGGGGAGAGAGGGCGCAGCGGGGAGAGAGGGCTGCTCCGGAAAGGGGCTACTCGCCGGCGTTGGCCTGCTGTTTGGCCACGAAGGGCTTGAGGCCCTGCTTTTCTTTGCGGAGCTCGGCACGCTGCTTGCGGTTCAAGGTCTGAAACAGGGCCTTGAGCTCGCGGCGAGCCTTGCGTTTTGCCTGCTTGCGTTCCTCTCGGCTGAGGTTCTTCGTGTTGGCCATGAGCGGATCTCCGTTGGTCGCTGTCTCGAGGGTTTCAGTATCTAGCAGGGACTCTGTCGGCCGTCAATAGGGTGTCTCGGGGGGGGCACAGGGTAACAGGCAGGGTGTGGCTCATGGGGTCTGCGGGTGGCCCTGCTTCCGCATGTCCTCGGGATCCTCGCGTTTGATCACGTGGAAGCCGAAGCGCGTCTCCACCGGCTCGGCGGTGATCCCCCCTACCTTCAGGCCTTCCACGGCGGTCTGGAACGCCGGCACCATCCGGCCGGGCTTCCAGACCCCCAGGGAGCCCCCCCGGGGCCCGGACGGACCGTCGGAGTGCTTTTTTGCCAGCGCGGCGAATTTTTCGGGTGACTTTTTTGCCAGCGCGGCGAGCCGCTTGGCCTCGGCCCGGGCCTCCGCCTTGGTGCGGGTGACCTTCGGCTTGGCGCGGGCCGCGCCCTGGTAGGAGACCAGGATGTGGCGCCCGGCGTACCGGGTGTCCAGCCGCTTGATCACGTGGAAGCCGAACTTGGTCTCCACCGGCCCGGTGATGCCGTGTACCGCCAGCTTGTCGATGGCCTCATCGAAGGCGGGGACCATGCGCCCGCGGGGCCAGACGCCCAGCAAGCCACCCCGGCGGCCCGTGGGACCGTCGGAGTGTTTCTTGGCCAAGGCGGCGAAGCGCGAGGGGGCCTTTTTGAGCTGCTGGGTGAGCTGGGTGGCCAGGGCGCGGGCTTCGGCCTTGCTGCGCGAGAGGTCGGGTTTCCGCGCTGCCGACCCCTTGTAGGCGATGAGGATGTGCGCTCCGGCGCGCAGGGGGCCGCGCTTCGGGCGGCGGGTCGGCTCGCGGTCCGCGCGGCCGCGGCGGTCCCGGGGATCCGCGCTCGGATTGTAGGTGGACTCCTGGTACTTTTCGGCGCCCGCCGAGGTGGCGGGGAGATCTCCGGAGCCCGACTGGCGCTGGGGGGCCTTCTTGTCACAGGCGCCCAAATTCGGGACCATGACGACGGCGAGCACGGCTTGGATCAACGTGGCTTTCATGAGTACGCTCCCGGGATCAAAGCGCTACGTTGCCGCGAAACGGGGGTCGAGGCAAGCGCTTTCACGTGAGCTCGGTGGGGAGTCTGGGGGGGGGACGAGTCAGGGGGCGTAGACGAGCAGGTAGTCCCAGCACACCGCGGCGCGATATGCGTAAAAGCCCGCGGTCCCTCCGGAGCGAGTGCTGTCGGTGTGCTGGAGGGCCGGTCCGCCGGGCAGCAGCTCGCAGGTGAGCTGGTCTCCGACGGCGGTGGCGCGCAGGTGATAGCTGCTCGCCGTGGGGACGAGTCAGGGGGCGTAGACGAGCAGGTAGTCCCAGCACACCGCGGCGCGATATGCGTAAAAGCCCGCGGTCCCTCCGGAGCGAGTGCTGTCGGTGTGCTGGAGGGCCGGTCCGCCGGGCAGCAGCTCGCAGGTGAGCTGGTCTCCGACGGCGGTGGCGCGCAGGTGATAGCTGCTCGCCGTGGGGACGGTGCCCACGGCGGACTCCTGGTGAAAGGAGTAGCTCGTGTTCGAGACCTCCATCAGGACCAATTGCCGGTCTCGCAGGTTCACCGCGCAGATGTACCCGTCGAAGTTCCCGGAGCCCACGTGCTCCACCCGGAAGTTGACGCCGGCCGCGGGCCAGACCCCCCCGCTCTCGTCGGTGGAGCTCACACCGAAGACGCTCTCCACCACCATGTCGGTCAAGGAGATCTGAGCGTCCTCCAGCCGCGAGCGGGTGTTGATGGCGCCATCGTCGGTTTGGCACATGGCGCCGCCCTGCACGGTCCAGGTCCCCTGTGAGGTGTAGTAGTCACCGGGGTCGCTGTCGAAGTCGGTGTAGTAGTCCACCGTCTGGGGAACCGTGGGATCGGGATCGTGGGTGTTGGGCGCGCCATCGCCGTCCAGGTCGGCGTCGCAGGCGTCCCCCTGTCCATCGGTGTCCAGATCGGCCTGGCCCGGGTTGGCGACGGCGGGACAGTTGTCGCAGAGATCTCCCACGCCGTCCCCGTCGCTGTCGTCCTGGGGGGGGTTGTCCGCGGCGGGGCAGTTGTCGCACGCGTCCCCCCATCCGTCGCCGTCGCTGTTGTCCTGGCCCGAGTTGGCGATGGCGGGACAGTTGTCGCAGGCGTTGCCCACCCCGTCGCCGTCCCCGTCTTCCTGCCCGGGGTTGTCGGCTGTCGGGCAGTTGTCACAGGCATCCCCCCGGGCGTCGGTGTCACTGTTGGCTTGATTCGGGTTGGGGGTATCGGGGCAGTTGTCGTCGGGGTCGGCGATTCCGTCCCCGTCGGAATCCACGGGAGTCACGACATCGGGATCCACGGCGACATCGGGATCCACGGCGACATCGGGATCCACGGCGACGTCGGGATCCACGGCGACGTCGGGATCCACGGCGACGTCGGGGTCGATGGAGCCGTCGGTGAGGGGGGGGGCCAGCCCCCCGGCGTCGAATCGGCAAGCGGGATAGAGCAGGAGCAACCCGAGAGTCGCCCACCGCATCGCATGTACACGGGGCATGAAACACCTCACCATCTTGGACACCAGTTTACGGCAGGGACGGGGGGGAGGCAACGGCGGGGATGGCCCAGGCGTTCGTTCACGGGCGGCAATGCGCTCCACCGGAGATCACCTCACAGGAGGCGAGGCCGAGATCCGCGCAGTCGATCTGTTCCAGGCTGCCATCCATGCAGATGCGCACCGTGCCGCTTTGGCAGGACTCCTGGCCGGGCTCGCACTGGGTTCCGGCGGGTATGCACTCGTCCCGGCCCGGCTCGCAGGTGAGATCACCGGGCAGGGTGCTGCAGTCGAGCAGGTTGAGGCGGCTTTGCACGCAACGGGTGATGACCGAGCCTTCGCAGGTGGCATCGTAGGTGTTGGAGTCGCAGGCGGCGCCCTCGCCCACGCAGGTCTGGTTCGAGCCCATGGCGGCCTCTCCGCACACCAGGCCCAGCGCCGAGCAGTCGCGGATGACGTACGCGCCCTGGTCGCAGTTGTATAAAAGATTGCCTCTACATTCCGTGGGGTTCGAGCTGGTGTCGCAGGGGCCCTGGGCACACACGGGCGCCTGGACCGTGGGAGACATCTGGGCCATCACGCACACCTGGTTGGCGATGGAGCAGTCCTGCGCGTACAGCTTCTGGTCGAAGGTGTCGCAGTAATAGCGGACGTTGCCGTCGCAGTATCCATCGCCCGTGGTGGAGCAGGCTTGGGGTGGGGAGCCTCCTCCAAAGCAGGCGCTGATGGCCTCACAGTCCCCGAGGCTCTGCAGGACGCACTGGTAGATGCGGTTCCAGATCGGCACCGTGCCACTGTGATACTGCTGGTCCCAGTTCGCCTCCACGCACAGCGAGGCGTACAGAAATCGCATCACCCCGCAGGCGTCCGCGGCCAGGCAGGCCCGCAGGGCCTCGTTGCGCGTGATGATCTGCGAGGAGTTCTCGTTGCCGCCCCCGTCGTCGTCGCCGCACGCTCCCAGCCCCAAAGCGATCAGCGCCAGCCACCCCGCGAGCACCCACGGAGTGTATCGTCGCCAGCCGTCGCCCCGCGGCCGCGCGCGGCGCGGTGAGGGAGAGGTCGTTGTGATTGGGAATCGTTGCGTCATGAGAATCCGTTGCGTCAGTCAGGTCTCTGGTGGTCTGTGGCCGCTGCTCGCGGCGGGGTTACCGCAGCAAGCGGTGATCCGGTGCCGCGAGCGCAATATATCATACCGGGATCAGCGCGACAGGAACGTCTCGATGCGGCGTAGCCCCTCGTCGATCCGCGCGATGGGGACCGCGAAGGAGAGCCGGATGTGGCCGGGCGCGCCGAAGGCGCTGCCCGGCACGGTGGCCACGTGGGCCTGCTCGATGAGCGCCTGGCAGAGGGCCACGTCGTCGGGGTGTTGCTCGCGGAGGGTGGCCCCGAGCTTCACGAAGGCGTAGAACGCCCCATCGGGGCGGTGCAAGGAGAGCCCATCCATGGTCGCCGCCACCCGCGCCGCCAGGGCCTCCATCCGTTGCTCGAAGGCCTGCCGCATCTGCTCCACGGGCTGCTGGGATCCGGTGAGCGCGGCCTCGGCGGCGGCCTGGCTCACCGCGCTGGCGCAGGAGGTGGTGTGGTCCTGATAGCGGGTCGCGGCGGCGATGACCTCGGGGTCGCCCACGGCGTAGCCGATACGCCACCCCGTCATGGCATAGGCCTTGGAGACGCCATCCACCACGAAGGTTCGGGCGGCGACCTCCGGGCCGAGCGCGGCGGGCGAGACGTGCTGGAACCCGCCGTAGGTCAGGGGGTGGTAGATCTCGTCGGAGACGATCACGAGCCGCGGGTGCGACAGCACCACCTCGGCGAGGGCCTCGAGCTCTTCGCGGCGGTAGGCCGCCCCGGTGGGGTTGGAGGGCGAGTTGAGGAGCAGGATCCGGCTGCGGGGCGTGAGGGCCTCCCGGAGCTGCTCGACGGTGAGGCGGAAGCCGTCCTCCAGGCGCGTCTGCAGGGGGACGAAGCGCCCCTGGGCGAGCTGCACCATGGGGGGGTAGGACACCCAGTAGGGCACGGGCACCAGCACCTCGTCGTCGGGATCCACCAGGGCCTGCATCAGGTTGTGCAGGCTCTGCTTGGCCCCGCTCGACACCAGCACCTGGGCCGGCGTGATGGGCTGCCCGGTCACCGCCCGGGTGCGCTGGGCCACGGCCTCGCGAAGGGCGGGCGTCCCCGCCGTGGGGGTGTATCCGAAGGCGCCCGCGGCGAGGGCCTCCCGGGCGGCCTCCACGATGTGCTCGGGCGTGGCAAAGTCGGGCTGGCCCACGCTCAGGGTGATGACGTCCTGGCCGGCGGCGCGCAGCTCGCCGGCGCGCGCGCTGATGGTGAGGGTGGCCGATCCAGCGATGGCGCGGACGCGGTCGCTCGGGGTCATGGGGTGTCCTGCTGACGCCGCGGGGCGTCGGATGGGTCGGGCTCGAAGGTTCGCTTCAGCGCTTCGGCGACGTTGGGGGGGACGAGGCCCGTCAGGTCTCCGCCGAAGGCCGCCACCTCCTTGACGAGGGAAGAGCTCACGTAGAAGTTCTTCTCCGAGGTCATCATGAAGAGCGTGTCGATGTCCGGCGCCAGCCGGCGGTTCATGTGCGCGAACTGAAACTCGTACTCGAAGTCGGCCAGCGCCCGCATGCCCCGCACCAACGTCCGCCCCCCCCATTCGTGGACGTGGTTCACCAGCAGCCCCTCGAAGGACGTGATGTCCAGGCGCTCGCGGTGCGGGATCGCCCCCTCGATGAGCGCCACCCGCTGCTGCGCGGAGAACAAGCTTTTTTTCCGCGGGTTGATGGCGACGGCCACCACCAGCCGGTCGAAGATCTTGAGCGCGCGCTCGATGAGATCCACGTGCCCGTTGGTGATGGGATCGAAGGACCCCGGATAGATGGCTTTGCGATTACTCATGAGCGGCTCTCGTTTCCTGGCGGTAGAAGTGGACCGCGGTGCGACCCCAGCGCCGGCTGAGGGGCGCCTCGAGTCCGGGGAGGGAAGGGGGCGAGGAGTCGACGGGGCCCTCGAGCACGAGCACCCCTTGGGCGGTGAGACGCTGGGCAGGCTCCAAGGCGAGCAGCAGGGAGCGCGTGGAGCCCTGGTCCGCGTAGGGTGGATCCAAAAAGACCAGGTCGAAGGGGGCCTCGGCACGCAGGGTCGGCAGCGTTTGATGGATGTCGCGTACCATGACCATGGTCCGGTCGGTGAGCTCGAGGGTTTGCAGGTTCTGGCGCAACGTGCGGACCGCGGCCGCGCCCCGCTCCACGAACAGGGCAGTGGCCGCGCCGCGGCTCAGCGCCTCGATGCCCAGGGCGCCCGAGCCGGCGAACAGGTCGAGCACCCGCCCGCCCTGCAGCGGCGGCGCGTGGGTACGGTGGTGGGTGAGCACGGCGAACACCGCCTCCCGGACCCGCGCCGAGGTGGGACGGGTCTTCCGTCCCCGGGGCGCCCGCAAAACTCGACCTCCGAAGGCGCCAGCGATCACTCGAAGCATGGGCGAGCTCGTCTGCGCCGACCATTACAGGCGATACGACATCGTGTCAACGTGGCGCCCGGAAGACTGGCTTCTATCCATAAGCTACGGGGTGTCCGGAAGGCCTCCTCGCTGCCGCTGGGCGTGGATTCACTGCGCATTGGTTGCGTGCCGGCGCAACCGCTGCTGGCGCGGCGCTTGCCGCTTTACCACAGTGCGGCGCGGCAAGGCCCCCCCCAGAGGCCTCGTTGACGCGACGCTGCTGTGGGCAACATGCAAGCGCCGCGACAGCGCCTCGGACCCATGCGCAATGGATACAGGTTATTCGTGATCGGGGCCTAAAGCGCCTCGAGCTTGGTCAGGATCTCGTCTTTCACCCCGTCGATGGTCTGGGTGCCGTCCACGCGGATGTAGGCCGGCGCGTCGGCCTCCCCCCGTTCGGCCATCTTGCCGTAGAAGTCGGTCAGCACCTGGGTTTGATCATGGTAGACCTTGAGGCGTTCGCGCACGGTCTCCTCCCGATCGTCGTCCCGCTGGATCAGCGGCTCGCCGGTGACGTCGTCCTTGCCCTCCTCCTTGGGCGGATTGAACACCACGTGATAGGTGCGGCCGGAGGCCGGATGGACCCGCCGTCCGCCCATGCGCTTGACGATCTCGTCGTCCGGGACGTGGATCTCCACCACCGCGTCCAGGGTCACGCCCTCCTCGCGGATGGCCTCGGCCTGGGCCTGGGTGCGCGGAAACCCGTCGAACAGGAAACCGTTGTTGCAGTCGTCCTGGGCGATGCGCTCCTTGACCAGGCCGATGATGATGTCGTCGGAGACCAACCCTCCGCTGTCCATCACTTCCTTGGCCTTTTTGCCGAGCTCCGTGCCGGCCTTCACCGCTGCCCGCAGCATGTCGCCCGTGGAGATCTGGGGAATGTCGAAGGTCTCGCAGATGTACTGCGCCTGGGTGCCTTTTCCGGCGCCGGGCGGTCCGAGCAGGATGAGTCGCATGGGAATACCTCCTTGGCATGGGGTCGGAAATCCTCGGCGCAGCCTTTCGTGGCACCGCCGCGCGCCGGGGGACGCCGGGCTGCGGTGGACGAGGGGCTCCGCATTGACGTGCGGGCCAAACCTAGCAACGTTTGCGTCGGGACACCAGCCCGATATCCAGTGCTCATGGCGGGAGCGGTCGGGTGCCCTGGAGAGGGGTGCCCTGGAGAGGGGTGCCCTGGAGAGGGGTGCCCTGGAGAGGGGTGCCTTGCAAGAGGATGGGGCCCAAAGGTCCCGGGATCGCCGGGGTGGCCTTGCGGCCCCGGGTGCCGAGGGGTCCATAGACGCACAGGCCATGGCCAAAGGGAGTGGCCGGAACCCGCAGCCGCAAGCGCAGGGCCTGGCGGTGCAGGCGAGAGAGCAGGTCGCCTCGGGTCACCCGGAGGGTCACGGGGACGCCGACACCGTCGTCCGGGGGGGCCACGAGCCGCGCGATGGTGTGGCCCCCGAGGCGGATCTCCACGGGAGAGACGCCCCAGATGGGGGCGTCGGCGCCCGGGTACTCGCTGGACAGCCGCAGCCGCACCGCGAGGTGCGCGAGGCGCACCGGCGAGCGGGGCACCCGGTATTCCCAGTAGCCGTATCTCCGGCCCCAGACGTGCTTCACCTTGCCCCGCCCGTAGTAGCCCATCCCATGGAATCGGGCGCGGACGAAGCCGCGGATGGGGACGCGGAGGCGCCATCTCCGAGCGCTGGCGCGTTTCCACTGGCTGTCTGTAGGCGGAGCGCGCCGCACGGTGAACTGCGGCGTGTACATCGGGGCTTGGCCCCGCTGTGGTCCGAGCCGCGGGTTGGTGCGGCGCGGCGGGCCCGCGGAGAAACGACGAGCCCAGCGTCGCATGACGCTACGGATCCCTCGGGACCGGGCGTGCGGGCGGTCCACCCACACGGGGAAGCGGCGCTGCTCGTGGCTGTGGGGCAGGTAGATCCAGATCAGCGCGCCGGCCGCGCCGTCGTGATGCACCCGGGAGAGGAAGCGGTGGGTCCACCAGGGGGAGGGGCGGCGCGAGCCGCGGCCCAGGTCCGCGCGCCTTGCGATCTCTTTGGAAAAGCCAAACTCGCCGAACAGCACGGGCTTGCCGGCGACGTGGTGGGCGAGCTGTACCCGATCGTCGATCTGTCGCTCCAGGTCCGCCGGCTTGCGGAGCCGCCAGCTCTCCTCGGGGTAGAGGTGAGCGTCGCAGTAGGACACCGCCGCCATCCGGCAGACGCGCAACCACTCGGCCCGCCGCTGCATCCCGTCGTAGCCCGTCACCCCCGCCCCCACCAGGTGGTTCGGGGCGTGCTTGCGGATCAGCGTGGCGATGGCCCGGATGAATCTTCGGCGAGCCGCGAAGCCGCCGGCGGTGACTCGCGACTCGTTGATCAGCTCCCACGCCATGATGGTGGGGTCGCGGGCGAGGCGCCTCCCGGTGAGCGAGTTGCGACGACCGAGCAGGCGCCTCACGTGCCAGCGATACCAGCGCCGCGTGCGCGGATGCCGATAGAACCGATCCAACCTCCCGAAACCGGCCCCGCGTCCCAGGCGCGCCCAGCGCAGGTATTGAGGGATGCCGCCGTAGTCGCCCCAGTTGTTACCGAGCACCAGGATGACGCGCAGGCCCAGCCGCCCCGCCTCGGTCAGCACGGCGTCCAGGTGGCGGCCCGCCCGCGGGATCCACCCGCGGGGACCCGCGCGGAAGGCTTGCCAGCGTCGGTGCCAGCGCGGTGCGTCGGCGGCCACCTCACCGAACGCCCAGATTCGCACCACCCGCAGCCCATCGCGACGCACCGCCGCCAGGGTTTCGCGGTAGCGACGACGCTGGGTCACTCCATGCATGACCCCCGCGTTGGCCCCCACGAAGTAAAAGGGCCGGTCCCCGGCCACGAAGCGCGTTCCCTTCACGCGCACGAAGCCCCGCGGTGTCCGCTTCGGGGGGGGCGTGCCCGCTGCGCTCAGGAGCACCAGGGCCGTAGCGGCGGCGGTGATGCAAGGCGGCATGGGCTCCATGGTAGCGGCCGCGACGGTGGACGCAATGGTGGGCGCAATGGTGGGCGCAATGGTGGGCGCAATGGTGGGCGCAATATCGAGCAGTGATTTTCATGTAATCCTGGTCACGCATTCACTGCGGTCTCGCCAAGTGCACACATGGAAAATTCCGCTGGCTTCGAATCCCCAAACCCCGTGTGATTTTTTGGAAAACAACTTGATTGTCTTTCCCGCCGGCGTCGATTTTATCGTATACTGACTATCGGTACGTGAATCGGGTGCGCTACCCCGAGATGTGGGGGTCGCGCCGTCATCCGGAGGTGGGATTGTGAGGCCACATCAGTTATATCATCGCGACAGCGGTGAGTTCGAAACCTACAGCGCGCTGGCGGTTCAGCATTTCATGAATCCGCACAACGCGGGGCGGCTGGAGCAGGCCGATGGGAGAGGCTGCACCACGAGCGAGACGGTGGAGGACTATGTGGAGATCGGCCTTCGCGTAGAGGAGGCGTCTCGCGTGATTACCGAGATCCGTTTCCGGGCGGTGGGCTCACCGGCCGTGCTGGCCTGCGCCTCGTTGCTCACGGATCTGGTCGTTGGGCTGAGCCTGGATGCCGCCGTCGCGTTACAGCCGCTGGACTTGGAGCAAGCCCTCGGGGGGCTGCCCGAGAAGAAGCGACTCTGCGCAGAGCTTCCCCTGCGGGCGTTGCGCGCCGCCGTGGAGGACTATGAGCAACGGCAGGCGTTGCTCAACGTGCGACCGCGGACCGAGCAGCTCAACGCGGGCTCGCCCCTCTGACGCTCTGACTCGCTCTGACTCGCTCTGACTCGCTCTGACTCGCTCGGCCGCGAGCTCGATCCGCCGGCGGATCTCTTGGGAGAGTCGCGGCATGGACAATTTTTATTAAAAATTACAGAAGCCGAGCTCGGCGCTCGGCTGGGGCGTTCGGGGGCGTGTCAGGTCGCGCCCTGCGTCGTTGGTCATGGCTGGGGGGAGTATCGTTGGCGGGTGTTGGGGGGGCGTTGAGGGGGGGGGCGTTGGCCCGGTGAAAAGCCACGAACCAGCGCGGTCAGGGGATGTGCTTCTCGATCTCCTCGAGATTCGGGTTGGTGTTCTTGGTGCCGCAGTTGTGGCACTTCACGTACCGATCGTCGCCGAAAAACTCCAGCATCGTGCCACATTGCTTGCAGGGAATCTCCTGAACCTCTTTGGGGTCCTTCACGCTGACGTCCGTGGTGGGGCACTTCTGGTGATCCATTTTCAACCTCCAAAGTCGATTTCGCGGCGTCTCGAATGGGCCGCCGTCAATCC
>CAYFWA010000035.1:4560-6511 GCA_964346625.1 uncultured Myxococcales bacterium | reverse complement strand
GGGTTACCGACCGGGTTACCGACCGGGTTACCGACCGGGTTACCGACCGGGTTACCGACCGGGTTACTGACCGGGTTACCGACCGGGTTACCGACCGGGTTACTGACCGGGTTACTGACCGGGTTACCGACCGGGTTACCGACCGGGTTACTGAACAGGCCGTGTCTCGTAGCCGATCAAACAGTCTGCGCTCTCTCGTAGGATCAAGAAGCTAATCTCGACGCAAGCAAAGACAACCCGGGGGGGGGCGGATTGGGCAGCGGGCGGCAAGCACCGATCGTCCGGAATCCGGTCGCGTCGTCCGGAATCCGGTCGCGTCGTCCGGAATCCGGTCGCATCACCGCGAGGGGCTCGGCCGGCTGCCGTGGATTGTTCGGGGGTTGGCCGGTCTGCGTCATCCTGGCATCGGGGCTGCAAGGCGCCGATGCCAGGAGGTGTTTCATGCACAGCGGCTCAAAGCACTGGGAATCGGATTGGGGATCGGTCCGGTTGAAAACCGTCATCGCGGGGGTGCGGGGAGGGCTCGCCTTCGCCCTCGCCTCCGCCGTTGCCCTCGCCTCGGCCAATGCGGCCTGCGGGGGCGCCCCCGCGTTGGGCACCACGCCTGCAGGGTCCGCGGGGCGCTGCCGACCGGCGGTGATTACCCTGGAGCATCCCTCGGGTTGGCGGGAGCACCGCTGGGGCCATCCGGAGGTCCCGCTGCGCGTGGAGGGCCCGCGCAGCGTGCTGTTCGTGCGGTGGCGCGGCGCCGCTTTTTTGCGGGTCCACCAGCGCGGCGAGCGGCTGCTGCTGGGCGGGCGCGTGGTGGCCACGGACTGGAGCCGGCTCCCGGCCGCCCGCGTCGCGCGTCGGCTCGCCCGGGGGCGGCCGCCGGGTTGGCTGGTGCTGTCGGCCCGGGCCTTGACGCCCGCCGTGCGGCGGTGGCTCGGCAGCGGGGGTCCCCTGCGCCTGGCCCTGGTGTGCCCCCGCGCGCAGCGCTGTCCCTTGCGGGGGCTGGCCGCGCTGCGGGCCGTGTTGGTGGGCCTCTCGCTCAAGGACGCGCGGCTCCCGGTTGGAGCCGCAGAGGTGTTCGCGCGGCTGACCCGGTTGCGGGTGCTGGCGCTGCGGGGCGCGCGGGGAGTGGCCCCGGTGCTGGCCGCGCTGCCGCGCCTGGCGCATCTGCGGGCGCTCGACCTGGGCGGGACCCGGCTTCGGGATCGCCACCTCCGGCTCATCGCGCGGATGAGATCGCTGCGGTGGTTGGAGCTCATGGCGACGCCAATTTCCGACCACGGGGTGGCGCGGCTGAAGGTCTTGCCGGCCCTCCGCCACCTCGGCCTGGCCGCCACGGACGTGGGGGACGCGGGGGTCGCCGCGCTCAGGGGGCGGGTTGGGCTGCAGAGCCTGGATCTGGCGCTCACCGCCCTCACCGACCGCGGCGCGCGGGCGTTGGGCCGGCTCCGAACGCTGCGCGCCCTGGATCTGGAGGGCGTGCGGCTGACGGACGCCGGGCTCGGGGGGATCGGCGCGCTCACCGGGCTGCGGATCCTCCGGCTGCCCCGCCACGTCACCGGGGAGGGGCTGGCTCGCCTCGGGGGGCTGAGGCGCCTGGAAGTCCTGGGCTTGCGAGGGGGGGACGTGGGGGACGCCGGGTTGGTCGTGCTCGGGGGGCTCGGGCGGTTGCGCCATCTGGATCTGAGCGGTGCCGCGGTCTCGGCAGAGCCGCTGCGGCGGCTCGGGTTTCGGTTGCGCTGGGGCGCCGATGACTCGGATCGCGTCGCATGGCGGCCGCGGCCGCGGTCGCGGCCAAGGCCAAGGCCGAGGCCAAGGCCGAGGCCAAGGCCAAGGCCACGGGAGCCTGCGGCCCCCAATGATATCCTCCCCTGTGATACGATGAAGATGGACGCGAGCCGGACCCGGAGCGCTCGCGATGGCTCGCAACGATAGTTGCCAGAGGTTTTCATGACACGCG
>CAYFWA010000035.1:0-4460 GCA_964346625.1 uncultured Myxococcales bacterium | reverse complement strand
ACGGTGGTTGCATGACACGCGACGGTGGTTGCATGACACGCGACGGTGGTTGCATGACACGCGACGGTGGTTGCATCAGGTTTTTGCGCTGGTTGACGATGGGCTCCGCCTTGTTCGCCATGGCGCTCGCCGCCTGCGGTGACGACGATGGGGGAGGCGGCGGGATCGGCGATCCCTGCGAGGGCCCGCAGGACTGCCGCGACGGCTTGCAGTGCGCGAGCACGGGCGTCTGCGTGGATCCCGACGTGGACGCCGGCCCCGGTGCCGACGCGGAGTCCCCCGACGGTGGGTCGCCCACAGACGCCGCGGTAGACGGCGGCTCCGCTCCCGACGCGGCGTCGGATGCCGGCAGCGGCGATTGTCCCGACGGCCGCGACTACTGCGGGACGGGCACCCAGTGCTGCGACACCGGGGAGATCTGCCTGGGCGGGAGCTGCGTGCTCGACCAGGGGACGTGCAGCGGCGACCCCGACTGCCAAGAGGACAGCTACTGCGAGCAGGGGCAGTGCTGGCCCTACGGCACCGGCCCTCGGGGAGACTTCAACCCGGGGTGCACCCAGCTCTCCATCGCCGGCCTGTTCCAGCCGGGCGTCCAGTGCGAGTGGCTGGGCCCGCCGGCCGGAGATCCCTATCCGGGGCACGTCCGGGTGCTGTCCACGCCGCTGGTGGTGGACTTCGACTTCGACGGCGACGCCACGCGCATCGAGCCCTCCATCGTGGTGATGACCTACAACGGCAACGACGGCTCCTCGGGCTGCTACAATGGCGCCCACGGCGTGATCCGCGTGCTGGACGGCGCCACCTGTGATCCGCAGTACAACGTGGGGGTGCAGCTCAACGGCTGCAACACCCCGGCGCTGGCCGACCTCGATCTCGACGGGCGGCCGGAGATCATCGCCCACCGCTGCGACGGGGGGATCCAGGCGTTTTCCTACGATCCCCAGGCCGACGCCTTCACCACCCACTGCTCGGGGGCGCTCTCCTGGTCCGCCCAGGCCAACGGCTGGGCGGGGCCGTCGGTGTACGACTTGGACGACGACGCCTACCCCGAGATCTTGTCCGGGGGCATCGTCTACGACGCTCAGTGCGTCGTGCTGGACCAGACCCTCGGGCTCACCGGGCACATGTACTCGGGTTCGGGCTATCCGGTGGTGGCGGATCTGGACGGTGAGCTGGACGGCCAGGGGCTCCCCCACGTGGAGCTGCCCACCGGCTCGGAGCTGTATCGTTTCGATCGGGTGAGCCGCACCTGGCAGGCCGTGTGGACGGGGGGCGCGCTGCAGGGATACGTGGCCGTGGCGGACTTCGGCACCTACGGCGCCGACCCCGCGCAGGACGATCGGTTTACCCGGGATGGGGTGGCCGATTCCGGATGAACGTGCAGGGTGACACCAACGCCTCGTCCTCGCCGGACATGACCGGCGGTCAGGGGCTGCAGGGCCAGTGCACGCCAACCGGGGAGGCGGTGTTGTCGTTGCAGGTCTGCAACCGCGGGACGCAGCCCGTGGGGGCCGGCGTGCCGGTCTCCTTTTACGAGGGGAGCCCCTCGGCGGGGCAGGTGGTGTGCACCGAGGTGACCGCCGGCGTCATCGTGCCGGGGGCCTGCGAGACGGTGACCTGCACCTGGACCGATCCCCCGGGCACCGGCAACGGGGTGGACGTCACGGTGGTGGTGGACGACGACGGGACCGGGGCGGGGCAGAGCTCCGAGTGCGTGGAGGGCAACAACCAGGCAATCATCCCCGACGTGTTCTGCCAGATCGTCGGGTAGGGCCACCGCGCACCGCCACCGGGTGACGCCATGGCTATAGCGCCACCGGGTGACGCCATGGCATAGCGCCACCGGGTGACGCCATGGCATAGCGCCACCGCGTGACGACGCTCGAATCTCGCGAATCTCACGTTGCGCGGGCCAAGGGGTTCCCGTATGGTAGCCGTTCAAGTGTCGCGGAGGACTGAAATTGTGCGAAACGGCGATTTGGAGGCTTTCCCTGAAGCGGCGCGAAGCGCGATGATTGGGGGTGAGCCCCGAAAGACCGCGTTTTTTCGGGGCGAGGGGGGATGGGACATCCCCCCTGAACGCGCGCCCCGTATCTTTTCTGCGCCATGCTCCAGGTGACGCCGGACATCCTCGTGGACGAGGCGGAGCTCGACCTGCGGTTCGTGCGCTCCGGGGGGCCGGGCGGGCAGCACGTGAACAAGTCGAGCACGGCGGTGCAGCTTCGCTTCGACGCCGCCGGCTCGCCGAGCCTGCCTCCGCGGCTCAAGGATCGGCTCACCGAGGTCGCGGGGCAGCGGCTCACCGCCGACGGCGAGCTCGTCATCAACGCCCGGGAGCACCGCTCCCAGGAGATGAACCGGCAGGCGGCCGTGAGCCGGCTGGTGGCGCTTTTGCGCCTCGCGGCCGAGGAGCCCACCCCCCGCAAGCCCACCCGCCCGGGGCGGGCGGCGAAGCGGCGCCGGGTGGATCAGAAGCGTCGGCGCGGGCACAAGAAGCAGCTCCGCGGGAAGGTGCGCCCGGATCAGGAATAAGGAATGAACGACGAGCCCCCTACCAGCGCAGGACCGCTGTATCACTTCTTTTCCGGCAAGGGCGGCGTGGGCAAGACCACCCTCGCCGCGGCCACCGCCGTGCACCTGTCGCGCCAGGGGCTGCGGGTGCTCATCACCTCCACCGACCCGGCGCACTCCCTGGCGGACGTGTTCGACCAGCCCATCGGTCACCAGGGCGCCGCGCTCGCGCCGAACCTGCGCGGCCTCGAGGTGGACTCGTCCGCCCGCTGGGCCGAGGCCACCGTGAGCGCCGAGGAGCCGCCGGGCTCTCAGGGCGAGGGCGGCGGGCGGCGCCGGGGTCGGGTGGAGCGCGCCCTCGGGGACGCCATGCAGATGATGGGGGAGGCGCCCGGGGTGGACGAGTTCATCTCCCTGGAGCTGCTGCTCGAGACCATGGCCACGGACGCCTTCGACACGGTGGTCTTCGACACGGCGCCCACCGGCCATACCTTGCGTCTGCTGCTGCTACCGGAGATGCTCGACGGTTGGCTCGGCCGCGTGCTCAGCATCAAGACCCAGCTCTCACGCTTCGGGCGTACGCTGCGCAAGCTCATGCCTCGCACCGCTACGGACGAGCCGGAGGTGGACATCGGAGACAATTTGATGGACGCCCGGGAGCGGATCGCCCGGGCCCGCGACCTCATCACCGACGCGGACCGGACCCTGTTCGCCCTGGTCACCATTCCGGAGGCCATGTCGGTGCTCGAGACCCAGCGGACCATGCAGCAGCTCGCCCAGCACCAGATCCCCCTGGGGGCGGTGATCGCCAACCAGGCGCAGCCCCCCTCCGAGACCTGTGAGCACTGTCGGCTCCGGCACCGGATCCACGCCCGGGAGCTCGAGCGCCTCGCCGCGCTGTGCGGCGAGCTTCCCATGCGGGTGGTGTGCTCCAAGCCAGAGGTCATCCGGGGGGTGGACGCCCTGGCCACCCTCGGCGCGGAGCTTTGGCGCACGGAGGCTCTCTGACGATCTGACGATCTGACGATCTGACGATCTGACGTGAGCCTAGAATCCGCGTCAGGGCCAGGCGCGTCAGGGCCAGGCGCATCAGGGCCAGGCGCGTCAGGGCCAGGCGCGTCAGGGCCGGGACGCCTCGAGGGGCTCCCCGCTCATGGTGAAGGCGGGGCCAGAGAGGTGGTGCAGCAGCCGCAGGCCGTTGTCCCAGCGCCAGCCTCCCTTGGACCAGTGTTGGGGCTGCACGTGGGCGGCGAGGATCTGGGAGACCACCAGCGAGGAGGCCCCCAGGTCCACCACCTGCGCCACGCGGCACTCGATAGACGCTACGGCCTCGGCCACCAGCGGGGCCTGGATGCGATCGGCGGGCTCGCGGGTCAGGCCCACCTTCGCCCACTTGTCCGGCTCCCGAGCGCCCTTGTAGGTGCCGGCGCCGTAGACCGCGTCGGCGTGATCCGCGTGCATCACGTTCACCCCGAGCTCACCCGTGCGGGCGATGAACGGATAGGAATGATGTCGCTTGCCCGACACCAGGGCCATCATGGGCGGGTCCTTGCGCACGGGCATGTTCCAGGTGACGGCGAACAGGTTGTCCGATTCTCCGTCACCCACGGAGATGATCACACAGCTCCCGGGGTTGAGTAGGCGGTAGGCCTGCGTCACGGGCTCGATGAGGTTCTTGGTCATGGAAAAGCTCCTGTTGGTATCAGGCCCCAGCCGCGCCGTGCCGGCTGGGAGCTCCTGTCGCTTTTACCGATGGGCAGACGACGCTGTCAACGCGACGAGAGCATGGCCGCTGCGTGACGCCGGAGCCGGGGCCGGAGCCAGAGCCGGACGCCGGAGCCGGCCCCCGGAGCCGGCCTGCGGAACTGCGAAAAAGTTGGGGACCTGGCTCGGTGAGCGATCCTGGATGGGAGCGGAGCCATTTGCGCTGTTGGCAACAGTCTAAAGGT
>CAYFWA010000034.1:18342-20355 GCA_964346625.1 uncultured Myxococcales bacterium | reverse complement strand
GCCCTTGCCGGAGGCGCCCTTGCCGGAGGCGCCCTTGCCGGAGGCGCCCTTGCCGGAGGCGCCCTTGCCGGAGGCGCCCTTGCCGGAGGCGCCCTTGCCGCTGCCCGCCAGCCCCTCGAGCACCGTGATGGCGGCCTTGACCTCGTCGCGGATGCACCGGTTGTAGACCCACGTGCGCGAGTACTTCTGCCGCCAGCGCCGCGTGCTCGAGATCTTGCGTAGAAGCGGCAAGAACCTGGGGTCGCGTCGCTTGACCACGTCCTGCAGGTACTCCTTGCGCTTGGCGCAGCTCGGCTCGTCGCGAAACACGAGCTCGTAGGCATGGACGTAGTCTATGCCCTGGGCGGCGTTTTTGCGGATGAGAAACTCGATGGCGCGCCAGACCAGCGCGCGCTCCCACCATTGGTTCACGAAGCGGGTGAGCATGTCCGCGGCGCTCGCGCCGAGGTAGCGCTCCACGAACTCCATGGCCTCGCGCCGCAGCTTCCAGCCGTAGCGCGGGCCCTTGATCCAGCGCAGGTAGGCCCCGATGCTGCTGAGCAAAAGCTCGTTTTCGCGCATGGACCGGTCGAGCCGCACCGCCTCGCGAAAGGAGCGCAGGCACTCCTCGTGGTCCTTTTTCAAAAAATACACCTGGCCCGTGAGCAGGTGGACGCGCGCGTCGGTGGGGTACTGGTCGGCGAGCCGATCCAGTTGGTTCTTGGCGGCGTTGACGTTGGCGCTGGCCAGCAGGGTCTGCACGGCCCGGATCTGATCGTCGGGGGCGCTCTTTTTCTGGGAATCGGAAAGGGCGGTGGAGGGGCCGGCCTTGGGGCCGGCAGGGCCGCCGGTGAAGGCGATGACGAGCACCGTGGTCACCGCCGCGATCACGCCCCCGGCGATGGCGCCGATGATCGCGTTGCGCCGGCGGCTGCGGCCCGTCGAAGCCAGGGGCCCCACGTTGGTCTGAGCCGAGAAGGTCAGGGTGTTGGAGGGCCACAGCGGCAGCGGGCCGGTGTCGATGTCCTCGATGGACGACAGGGCCTGAAACAGCTCCGCGGCCGTCTGGTAGCGGTCCTCGGGGCGCTTTTCCAGGGTCTTGAGCACCACCCGGTCCAGCTCGGCCGGGATGCCCCGCTCGGGCTTGCGCTTGCGCAAGGGCACCGGCTTTTCGTTGAGGTGCTTGCCAATGAGCTCGAGCTTGGTGCGCGCCGAAAACGGCCGCACCCCGGCGAGCAGCTCGTACATGATGATGCCGAGGGTATACAGGTCCGCCCGCAGGTCGGCGGCCTGTCCGGCCGCCTGTTCGGGAGACAGGTACTCTGGCGTGCCGAAGACCATGCCCGCCTCGGTGAGGGCATCCGCCGCGCCCTCGCCCTGGGTGATCTTGGCGATGCCGAAGTCGAGCACCTTCACGATGTCCTCGGCCTCGCCCCGGTTGATCAGCATCACGTTGTCGGGCTTCAGATCCCGGTGCACCACCCCCTGGGTGTGGGCGTGATCGAGCGCGAGGCAAAGTTGCAGCGCCAGGCGCACGGCGCGCTCCACGGAAAGCGGCGCCTCCTGCTGGATCACCTCGGTGAGCGAGCGACCCTCGAGAAACTCCATGGCGATGAACAGCATCCCGTCGGCCGTCTCGCCAAAGTCGTTGATGTGCGTGATTCCGGGGTGATCCAGGCGGCTGGAGGACTGGGCCTCGCGGTGGAAGCGCTTGGTGATGCCCTCGTAGTTGCCGAACTGGGGAAGCAGGACCTTGACGGCCATCTCCTTGCGCATGAGCGTGTGCTCGGCCCGATACACGACCCCCATGCCCCCCTCGCCCAGCTTCTCCTTGATGAGATAGCGCTGCTCGAGCAGCTTGCCCGAAAGCGGCCCCAGCTTCGCGGCGGGCACCGTGGCGGGATCGAAGGTCGAGGTTCCCGCGGCGGGGGCTTCGGCGCCGCGGTCGCCGTCAGGGCCGGCATCCGGCGCAGACCGCGCGGCATCCGGCGCAGACCGCGCGGCATCCGGCGCAGACCGCGCGGCATCCGGCGC
>CAYFWA010000034.1:0-18100 GCA_964346625.1 uncultured Myxococcales bacterium | reverse complement strand
CGGCGCAGACCGGCCGGCATCCGGCGCAGACCGGCCGGCATCCGGCGCAGACCGGGCACCCTCGTCCCCCTCGTCCCCCTCGTCGTCTTCTTCTTCTTCTTCGCCGTCGCTGTCGGGGGCGGTGACGGCCTGCCGTTTCATCCCGGCTGCGGCGCCGGCGCCCTCGTCTGCCCCGGTGGTATCCAGGCGAATCTCGATGCTCGACGACGCGGCGTCGTCATCGGCCGCTCTTTCGATAGAATCAACTGATTTCACAGTGGAATCTGGCGAAGGTTCCCCATGTGTCCCGGCAGAGTCGGCCTTGCCCCGGGGCCCCTGGGAGAGTCCTTTGGCGCTTCGCTCAGCGGTCATCTAGCCACTCGTATCCGTGACTCAAAATACATGAATTTTTGCTGCCGATCCATCCACAAAATTTGTTATCCACGCCGACCGTCCTCGCCGGGCGCCTGGGGCCGACCGTCCACGCAGCGCGAGTCGCTCAAGCAGCCGGCGACTCCGGCCGCACCACGGCCAGCGTCTCGCGGCTCGGCCGCAGGTAGCGGCGGGCCGCGCGCGTCAGGTCCTTGGCGGTGACCGCCTGGATGTGGTCAGGATACGACAAATGAGCCGCATAGCCCAGCCCGTAGAGCTCGTTGAAGGCCATGGTGGTGCTCAGGGTAGCGCGCTGCTGTAGCGAAAGATCGTGGTGTCCGATGAGAAAACGCCTGGCGCGGCGCAGCTCCGCGCCGGACACCGGGTCGCGGCGTAGCCGGCGCAGCTCGGCGCGGACCTCGCGCACCAACCGGTCCACCTGGTTCGGGGACGTGGCCGCGTAGACGGCGAAGTAGCCCGGATCGAGCCCCTCGAGGGAAAAGGCGCTGATCCGATAGACCAGCCCGAGCTGATCGCGGATGTTGACGAACAGGCGCCCGCCCTGCCCCGAAAGCACCGCGGCCAGCACCTCCAGCGTGAAGCGATCCGCCTGGCTCACCGCCACCCCCGGGAAACCCAGCAGCAGGTGTGCCTGCTGCTTGTCGAGCACCCGCTCGGCCTGCTGGGGCCCGGCGCGCTCGGGCTCTCCAGGCACCTTGGGCGCGGCGTCCCGATGGGCAGGCCCCCGCCCCAGCAGGCGGTGGGCCTCGCTCACCACCTCGTCGGGGTCCACATCCCCCACCACCGAGAGCACCAGCCCGCCGGGCCGATAGTGTTTCTTGAAGTAGCGCTGCAGGGAGCAGGGGGTGAGCCGCCCCACCGAGTCCGCCTCCCCGGCGAGGCTCAGCCGGTAGGGGTGGCGCGCAAAGAGCCGCTGCTGAAACAGGCGGAAGGCGGCGCCGGTGAGGTTGTCGTCCCGGGTGGCGATCTCCTGGAGCGTCAGCGCGCGCTCCCGCTCGAGCTCCTGGGCGTCGAAGCGGGGGTGTTGCAGACAGTCGGCCAGGATCTCGAGGCTGTCGCGAAAGTGGCGCGCCAGGGTCTCGAGCCGCATGCCGAGGCTGTTGCGCCCGGTGAAGCCCCCGATGCTGCCGGCCATGCCCTCCACGGCGGCGACGATCTCGTCCCCGCTGCGCGTCGGGGTGCCTCGCGTGAGCAGGCTCGCGATGAGGTTGTTGATCCCATTGGACTGGGGGCGCTCGTAGCGCAGCCCCCCCTGCCACACCGCCCGCATGGCCACCAGGGGCACCGAGGGCTCGGGGCGCACCAGCAGCCGCAGCCCGTTTTCCAGCTCGGTGCGCACGATGCCGCCGCGCCCGGGCGCCGGGGCCGCGGGGGGGCGCCGGGCCGTCGCGCGCTCGAAGGCCTGCTCGCACTGCCGCTCGAGCTGCGTTCGCCAGGCGCTCAGCCCCTTGGAGTCGCCGGCCTCGGCCTCCGCTTGCGGGAGCACCAGGGCCAGCGTGCAGCGCGGCGGCTGCAGGTAGCGTCCCAGGGCCCGCCGCAGGCTGCCCGGCGTCACCGCGCGCATGGCCTCGAGGTACGACGTCTCGTAGCCCGCATCCCCCGCGGTGGCGTGGTAATGCCCCGCCTTGCGCGCGAGCCCCTGGGCGGTCTCGCCCTGCATCACCGCGCTGGCCTCGCTCAGCAGCCGGGCCTTGTCGATCTCCTCGCGACCCACGGCGTCGGTCCCCAGGGCGAACACCTCCTCCAGCAGCCCCTGCACGGCGGGCTCCAGCCGCTCGGGGGAAAGCGAGGCGCCCACCGTGAACAGCCCGGCGTCGTGGGGCGAAAAGGCGTAGGCCGACACGTCGTTGACGAGCTGCCGCTCGCGCAGCACCCGCTGGTGGAGCCGGGAGCTGTCCCCCTGACCGAGCAAGGTGGCGGCCAGGTCGATGGCGGGCGTGTCCGCGTGGGTCAAGCCCGGGACGTGAAAGCCGAGCAGCAGATACGCGTCGTTGACCGGCGCCCGGGTCACCGTGGCCCGGGGCGCGCGGGGTCGCGGAGACGCCCGGCGGGGGCGGGGGGGTAGCTCCCGAGCCTTCCCGCGGAAGGCGCGCCGGATCGCCGGCACCACCTCGTCGGCCGTCACGTCCCCGGCCACGATGAAGGTGAGGTTGTTGGGCGCATACCAGCGGCGGTGAAACTCGCGCAGCTCCGGGCGGCCCATGGCCGCGACGGTCTCGCGGCGTCCGATCACCGGCCGCCCGTAGGGGTGACGCCCGAAGGCCTTGGAAAAGAGCTGCTGGAAGTTGGTGCGGTGGGGGCTGTCCTCACCCTGCTGCAGCTCCTCGAGGATCACCTGCCGCTCGCGCTCGATCTCCTCGGGGTCGAGCTTCGGTC
This sequence comes from uncultured Myxococcales bacterium, assembly GCA_964346625.1. Classification (GTDB taxonomy): domain Bacteria; phylum Myxococcota_A; class Polyangia; order HGW-17; family JAJRWW01; genus CAYFWA01. The sequence goes on along the minus strand of CAYFWA010000034.1, from coordinate 15,352 downwards.
GCTGCACCGCGTCCGCGAGCACGTCCAGGCCCAGCGCGAAGTATCGTCGCGCGAGCACCAGATGGTAGGCGGTATTGTTGAACTCCGTCCAGGCGTTGATGTCCCCGCCGACGGCCTCCACCTCCCGCGCCAGCTCACCGGGGCCCCGCTTCGCCGTCCCCTTGAAGAGCATGTGCTCGAGAAAATGCGCGGCGCCCGCTTCGGCGGGGCGCTCGTAGAGGCTGCCCACACCGATCCAGGCCTGCAGGGCGACCACGGGCGCGGCCGGGCTGGGAAGCACGAGGATCTCGAGACCATTGGGGAGCCGTTCACTGTGCAAACCATTTCCTCCGCGAGCCGGGGTGGCCCGGCTCGAGCGTGGGCCCCGCTTTCGTGCGTCCGCCGCGCGACAGCGCGCCCCCCTACCCACGGGCAGGGGGCGGGCTCCTCCCCTTCGCCTCCACGCTTCGCACCGACGCAATGAAAACGCCGCACGAAAAAAATGCGGAAGCCGGAAAGGAAGCCGACCGTTTCGGTGATCTCCTCGCCTCGCCCCCTCAGACCGCCCACGACCCGCAAGGGAGCGAAAGCAGGCGTCGAACCGGCAAACCATGCCACGGGCCCGGATCCCGGTCAACCGCGCCGCCTCCCCGCGCCAAGGGGCGTCCCCCTCCTCGTCGGCCAAAGGCACTGCCCCTTCCCGTTGATGTTTGAAAGGCCCCATGCTATCGTCCGCCAACCCTTTTTCCGCGAACCCGAACCCCCACCGTGGCGCCGCCGGCTGGAGGCGACGCGCGATCACCGGACGCCAGGGGCCCTGGCTCCTGGGCGAAGGCCAGGGAGTCGAAGCCGTGCCGAGGAGCGAAGCGGAACTCAAGAAGATCTTCGAAAAGGACCCCGCGAACGTTGACGCCTTCATCTCCTTGAGGCGGCTATACCAACAAAAGAAGCGGTTCGAGGATCTGGCCGTCCTGTACGAAAAGAAGGCCGCCAGCCTGCCGGCGGGGCCGAAGTCCGGCGAGCTCTACGGGCGCGCGGCGGACATCCGCCTCGACAAGCTCGAGGACGTGGAGGGGGGCACCCAGGCCCTGATGCAGGCCGTACGGGCGGACTCGTCCCAGCGCCGGCCCGTGGAGCGGCTGCGCCGGATCCTCAAGGAGCACAACCGCTGGAGCGAGTACCTCGAGCTGTTGGGGATCTTGACGGAGTCGCGGGCCGGCGACCCGGCCCAGGCCCGGGCCGTGGCCAAGCTGCACCTCGAGATGGGCACCCTGTTCGAGGAGCACTTTTCGCGGACCGACAAGGCCATGTATCACTACCAGCAGGCCTGCCGGCTCGACGCCACGCTGGTGCCCGCGCTGCAGGCGGCTCGTCGCATCTATCGCCAAGGGGGCGACTGGCCCATGGTCTGCAAGCTCCTCGAGGCGGAGCTCAAGGCCACCACCGGCGCCAAGGCGCGCTTCGAGCTCCAGCTCAACCTCGCCCAGATCCAGAGCGGTCGGCTCCACGATCTGCCCGGGGCGGCCCGGAGCCTGCAGGAGGCGCTGGCGGCTCGGCCAGGGGAGCTGCGCGCGCTGGAGGCCTTGGCCAGCGTCTACGCCAGCTCCGACTGGCCCCAGGAGGGCGGCCGGACCCAGGCGGCCCGGATCTACACCCAGATCGCCCAGATCCACCGCAGCTCGAAGGAGCCGGACAAGGCCGTCTCCAACCTGCAGCGCGCCCTGAGCACCGATCCCACCAACCGCGAGGCCTTCCGCCTGCTGGAGGACGTCTACCAGCGCACGCACAAGCACAAGGAGCTCGAGGCGCTGTATAGCCATCGGCTCGAGCAGGCCAGCGGCGCGGAGATGATCGACCTCCAGATGAAGCGCGCCGCGCTGCTCGAAGAGCACCTGGACGACCGGGCCGAGGCCATCCGGTGCTACGAGTCCATCCTGCCCCACGAGGCCCCCGGCGGGCCGGCGGCGGGGATGCTCGCCGAGCTGTACCGGGAGCAGGGGGAGTACCCCAAGCTCGCCCGCCTGATGGAGGCGGAGCTCGACGTGATCGATGACGTGCCCACCCGCATCGAGCGCCAGATGGAGCTGGCCCTCATCTATCGCGACCAGCTGGGGGACGAGGACAAGGCCGGCATCAACCTGCACGGGGTCCTGCAGATGGACCCGAACCATCCGGAGGCGCTGTCCGATTACCGGGAGCACTTCCGTTCCAAGGGCGATTACCGCGGCCTGGCCGACCTGATGGCCTTCTCCATCGACAGCGCCATCGAGAGCCGCGGGCGGCGCTCGGGCATCGTGGCCCAGCTCAAGGAGCTGGCCGAGATCGCCGAGCAGAACCTCGGGGATCTCCCCCGGGCCACGGACTGCTGGCGCCGGATCCAGGAGGTGGATCCCACCCAGCTCGAGGCCCGCGACGAGATGCGCCGGCTGGCCAAAAAAGAGCGCATGTGGGCCTCGTTGCTGGCGGCCCTGGAGCGCGATCTGCAGGCCGCCACCACCCGCGAGGAGCAGCTCGACTCCCTGCTGCGCATGGGCCAGGCCTATCACGAGAAGGGCATCGACCCGCTGCGCGGCATCGAGGTCCTCGAGGAGGTGCTGCGCGGCCGGCCGGGGGACTGGACCGCCCTGGCGCTGCTGCGGGATCTGTACGAGCGCGACGGAAACCTCGAGGGGCTCGGCTCGGTGTACCGCCGCCAGCTCGACGTCACCGTGGACCCTCCCGACCGGCTGGCGATCCTGCGGAACCTGGCCGCGCTGTATCACGAGCGCCTCAAGCAGCCGCGCGAGGCGGGCTGGGCCGCCACGCAAATCCTCGAGATGGTCCCCGGCGACGCCGAGGCGGTCCGCCGCCTCACCGACGTGCTGGAGACCATGGAGGACTGGCCCAAGCTCATCAAGACCTTGCGCTACCACGCCCAGACCGCCGAGACCCTGGACGAGCAGCTCGCCACCTACCGACGCATGGCCGACCTGGCCGAGGAGAAGCTGAGCGACGCGGCGCTGGCGGCCGAGGCCTGGGAGGGCATCCGGCAGGTGGAGCCAAACAACCAAGAGGCCATTCGTCAACTGCTCACCCTCTACGAGCGGCTGGGCCGCTGGCCCGACCTGGCCGACCTGCTCGAGGACATGGCCCGCGACATCGCCGAGGACGACGAGGAGGCCTATCAGGCCCACCTGCGCCGCCTGGCCCGCGTGGCCGACACCCGCCTGCGGGATCCCGACCGCGCCCAGGAGGCCTGGCGGGCGGTGTCGGAGATGCTCCCCGACGACCAGGAGGCCCTGGCGGCCCTGGCTCGCCTGTACTACCAGCAGGAGGACTGGGAGAGCCTGGCGGACGTGATGCAGCGACAGATCCCCCTCACGGGGGACGAGCAAAAGGCCGCCAAGCTGTCCTTTCGGCTGGCTGACATCCTGGACGACAAGCTCGAGCGCCCCAAGGACGCCATCGCCCTGCTCGAGGGCGTGCTGGACCAGTACGACCCGGGGAACGTGGAGGCCCTGGAGCGGCTGCGCCGGCTGTACCAGGCCATCGGCGAGGCCGCCAAGTCCGTTCACGTGGCCGAGCGGCAGCTCGCCCTGGTGGAGGACGAGGAGCGGGTGCGGCTGGCGCTGGACATCGCCGTCTCCTGGCGCGACGACGTGGGGGACGACGAGCAGGCCATCGGCGCCTTCGAGCAGGCCCTCGAGCACGACCCGACCAACCCCGAAGCCCTGTCGGCCCTGGTGGTGCTCTACACGCGCAGCGGGCGCTGGGAGGACCTGATCGCCACCAACCAGCTCCTGTTCGATTTCGCCGACAACGACCGGGAGCGGCTGCGACTGCTGTATCAGATCGCCGAGGTCTACGAGGAGCGGCTCGATGATCCCCACCAGGCCTTCTCCTGGTATCGCAAGGCCTTCCAGCTCTATCCCCAGGATCGGGGCACGCTCACCAGCCTCTCGCGTGCCGCCGCCGAGCACGGCCTGTGGGAAGAGCTCATCGAGGTCTACGAGCAGGTGCGGGCCAACGCGCAGACGCCCGAGGAGCACCTCGAGGCCGCGGGCCGCATCGCCGAGATCTGCGAGCATCGCCTGGAGGATCCCCCGCGGGCCTTCGAGGTGCTCAAGGGCGCCCTGGTGGTGAACCTCACCGGCACCGATCTGCTGCCGGAGCTCGAGCGGCTGGCCGAAGACACCGCGCGGTGGGACGGCCTGGTGGAGGTCTACGAGCGCGTGCTCAAGCACGTGCGCGAGCCCGCGCGGGCGCGGGAGCTTCTGCACCGCTGCGCCCGGGTGCTCGAGGACCAGCTTTCGGACCCCCCGGCCGCGCTCGCGCGGTTGCGGCGGGCCTTCCAGGCCGATCCCGAGGACGCGGACACCCAGGCCTGGCTGCTGCGGCTGGCCGAGCAGACCCAGTCCTGGCAGGACGTGCTCGACGTCTACGCGACCCAGTACACCGGCGCCCAGAGCCTCGAGGAAAAGATCGACATCATCCGCCTGTCCGCCCCGGTGGTGGAGGAGCGGGTGGACGACAAGGTCAAGGCCTTCCGCGCCTGGCTCAAGGGCTTTCTGATGTCTCCCGAGGACGAGGAGATCCTGGCCGAGGTCTGGCGTCTCGCCGAGGAGGTCGGCGACTACTCCGAGGAGGTGCTCGACCAGGACCAGGCGCAGCGTCAGCAGCTCCAGCGGGCTCAGCGGCGCCCGGCGGAGACGGCGCGCAACCGTCGCCTGCAGCTCGGCGACCTGGGCGCGCACCAGGTGGAGTTCAACCAGGGGGGCGCGAGGGGGCCGGTGGCCATCGGGCTCGATCGCCCGGAGGTCACCCAGGAGCTGGACATCTCCGAGCTGGAGTTCGTGGATGACCAGCCGAGCACGCCCTTCGAGCGCAAGGACCCCACCCAGGAGCTGAAGCTCTCCGATCTGGTGGAGATCCAGTCCACCCGCACCGGCCGCCACGAGCGGCTGGATCAGACCATGGAGCTGCAGCTCGTGGATCTGATGGACATGCAGGAGGCGCCGTCGCTGACCCCGACGAGCCGTGACCCCACGGCGGCGCCGGAGCCCCGCGCCGCGGCGGCTCGTCCCCAGAGCGACTTCGATCTCCCACCGCCGAAAAGCGCCTGGGAGGAGTTCGCCCGCGCGTGGGCCATGCTCCCGTCGCCCGATCTGCCCACCAAGGTGCTGCACTGCCACGAGATCGCTCGGGTGTGGCACGACGGCGCCAACGACCTGGATCGCGCCTTCTGGTCGCTGCGCACGGGGCTGGAGCTCGATCCCCGCAACCGCGAGACCCAGCGCGTCATCGAGGCGGTGGCCGAGGAGGCCGACGCCCTGGGGGCGCTGGCCGAGGCGTACCTCGACATCGTCGCCGAGTCCCACGGGGTGGACTTGATCGTCTCGCTCAACAAACAGGCCGCCCGGCTGTTTCGGCGCGCCGAGCGCGACGCCGACGCCGAGGCCTGCTACAAGCAGATCCTGTCCATCCAACCCGAAGACTCGCAGGCCTTCGAGCAGCTGCAGACCATGTTCCGCGAGCAGGAGCGGTGGTCCGAGCTCGCCGAGCTCGACGAGCGCCAGATGGACGACCTGCTCGACCAGCTCCCCGCGGGCCCCGAGCGCCAGACCAAGCTGCGGGAGCTGGCGGATCTGTACGAGGACAAGCTGGATCAGCCCTACGAGGCCCTGTCGGTGCTAGGCCGGCTGCTGCAGGAGCTACCCGAAGACGTAGACGCCTGGCGCGCCGTGTCCCGGCTAACCGAGCGCACCGAGTCCTGGTCCAAGGCGGTGGAGGCGCTGTCCGAGGTGGAGGCGCTCACCGACGATCCGCAGGAGGCCAAGAAGATCCGCCAGCGTATCGCGAGCATCTACCGCGACGAGCTGGAGTTGCCCGACCGCGCCATCGACGCCTTCCGGCTCCTGGTCAAAGAGGATCCGGCCGATGACGACGCCCTGGCGGCCCTCGCCCGGCTGCTCGAGGAGCACGAGAGCTGGGAAGAGCTCGAGGAGGTGCTGACGCGCCGGGCGGAGCTGGCCGATGGACCCCAGTGGGTGGAGCTCGTGCGACAGCGGGCGCGCCTGCTCGAGGCGCACCTGAGCTCGCCCGAGTCCGCGGCCGACTGCCTGCTGGAGCTGTACGCCTACCAGGCCGACGACGAGGAGCTCACCAGCGAGCTGATCGGGCTGCTGCGCCGGGCCGAACGCTACGACGAGGCCGCCCAGATCCTGCGCGAGCGCATCGAGACGGCCGAGGAGTCCTCGGCCCCTCCCGGAGAGGTCGCCGCCCTGCTGGTGCGGCTGTCGTCCATTTTGTCCCAGGATCTGAACAGCCCGGAGGCGGCGCGCACCGCGCTGGAGCGCGCGCTGGAGGCGGTCCCGGAGTACCCCTCGGCCCTCGCCGAGCTGGCCCGTCTGCACAAGTATGACGAGGACTGGGAGGGCTACGCCGAGGCGCGCCAGCGCGAGGCCGAGGCGGCCACCGACACCCAGACGGCCGAGGAGGCGCTGCTCGAGGCCGCGCAGGTGTATCGCGACCAGCTCGGTGACGCCGACCGGGCCCGCGGCTGTCTGGACCGGGTGCTGTCGCAAAACCCCAAGCACCTCGGCGCGCTGCAGGTGATGGCCGACCTCGCCCAGGACACCGGGGACTACGACCGCGCCCTCAAGCTCTACGAGCGCCAGAGCCGCCTGGTGGACGATCCGGCGCAGCGGGCCGCGCTGCTCACCCGCATGGGCTCTTTGACCCTGGAGGGGCTCGGCGACGAGGAACGGGCCGCCGCCCTGTACCGGGAGGCGCTGGAGTCAAAGCCCGACGACGTGTCGGCGGTGATCGCCCTGGCCGATCTCTCGTACCGCCACGAGCGCTGGGACGAGGCCGAGCAGCTACTCGAGGCCGCGCTGGAGCGGCTCGAGGGCCAACCCGCCATGGCGGCGCGGCTGGCGCATCGGCTGTTTTCCATCCACCTGCGCAAGGAAAAGATCGACGAGGGGTTCAAGTTCCTACAGGCAGTCGATCGCAAGAACCCCAACCAGTTTTTCATCAAGTGGGCCCTGGGCATGAACCGCTTCCACGCCCGGCGCTGGCGGGAGGCCGCGCGGGTGCTCACGGCGTTGATGGACCACCCCGAGGCCGAGCAGCATCCCACCGAGGCCGCCGAGGCCGCCTGCACCGCGGCCGAGGCCGAGATCAACCAGCGCCGGCCGAAAAAGACGCCCCCCCTGTGGGAGGCCGCCTTGCGCTTTCGGCCCGACCACATGCCGGCCATCAACGCCCTGGTGGCCTACCACACCGAGCGGGGCGCCACCGCCGACGCGGCCCGCTACCTGCGCGCCCAGGCCGACGCCACCTCGGACGCCAACGCCCGCGTGCAGCTCCTCGACTCGTTGGGAGACCTCTATCTGGACAGCCTCGAGGACGACGCCGCGGCGCTGTCCTGCTACCGGGAGGCGCTGGAGGTGGCCGAGCCCGTGGAGTCGCGTCACCTGCCGATCCTGGAGAAGCTCTTCCCGCTGTGTCGCTCCCTGGGAGAGGACAACGAGGCGGCGCGGGTCATCAGCCTGATCCTCGCGTTCACCGAGGACCCGGCGCTCACCCTGCCGCGCGAGATCCAGGCGGCCGACGCCTACCTGGCCCTGGGGGAGGTGGAGCGCGCCGAGGCGCACCTCAGAAGCGCGCTGGACATCGACGCCGGCAACGAGCAGGCCACCGTGGCGCTGGTGGACATCTACGAGCAAACCGGCCAATACAAGGAGCTGGCCGAGCTGCTCGAGGGGTACCTCGACGGCCTGGAGGAGGCCGCCGAGGAGGACGAGTGGGCCCGGCGGGCCGCGCTGTACGAGCGGCTGGCCGAGACGTATCGTCACGGGCTCGAGCATCCCCGCGGTGCCATCGCCGCCCTGGAGCAGGCGCTGGAGCTGGATCCCACCCGCCAGAGCTGCCGCGAGGTGCTCGCGGAGCTCTACGGCGACTCCCCGGATCACGAGGAAAAGGCTTTCCTCAACAACCTGAGCCTCATCAGCCACGACGTCCGTCGCCCCGCGGTGCTGCGCTCCTTGGCCCGGGTCTATGCCGGCCGGGGGGAGCACGACCGGGCCTACAACGTCTACCGGATGCTCGACGTCATGGGGGAGGCCGACCTCGAGGAGCTGGGCTACATCGCCCAGCACGCCCCGCCCGAGCTGGGGCCCGACGAGGTGCCCCCCGAGGCCCTCACCGAGGCCGACCGCCAGGAGAGCCTGGCCCACCCCGACACGCGCATCATGGTGGAGGTCTTCTCCACCCTGTGGGAGGGCGCCCCGGCGCTCTTCGGCCAGGGGCTCGAGGCCCTGGGCATCTCCGCCCAGGATCGGGTCTCCCCGGTGGCCGACATGGACCTGGCGCGGGTCTACGGCGCCGCGGCCCGGACCCTGGGCAACCGCCACACCGGGCTGTATCTGAGCTGGGAAGGCCCCGAGGACGAGGTGCACATCGCCTGCCACGCGCCCCCCGTGATCAGCGTGGGGCCGGACGTGGAGCAGCGCCCCCTCGGCGAGCTGCGGTTTTTGCTGGGCCGAGCGCTGGAGCTCACCCGCCCCGAGTACATTCTGGTCTCGGGCCTCGAGCGCTCCGAGTTCGCTTCGCTTTTTGCCGCCGTGCTGCGGGCCTTCCACCCGCGCCACGCCCGGCGCCGCAGCGACGACGCCGATCCCATCAGCCAGCGCGCCGCCCAGCTCAAAAAGGACCTGCCCTACCGCGTGAGCCGCAAGCTCGTGGATCTGCTGCAGGCCAAGGCCCACGTGGAGTTCAACAGCGCGCTGTGGCGCGCGGCGGTGCGCCACAGCGGCAACCGCGCCGGGCTGCTGGTCTCCGGCGATCTGCGCGCGGCCTGCCGCTTGGTGATCTCCGAGGAGCTCGACCTGGAGCGCCCCGCTCTCGAGCAGTGGAGCGCCGAGCAGTTCGCCGCCTGGCTCGACGAGTTGGCCGTATTGCGGGAGCTGTGCGCCTACGCGGTAAGCGAGGAGTACTTCCTGGCCCGCCAGCGGCTGGGCCTCGCGGCGGGGGTGCCCGAGCAGGAGGAGGAGTAGGCGGCGGGGCGCGCGAAGCGACGGGGCGAGGGGAAAAGGGGTGCGGGGAAAGAGGCGCGGGGGGGGGAGGCCTCGCCGCCGCCTTTGGCGGCGGCGAGGCTTACGCGACTGGCGCGCCGCGCAGACGCGGCGCGCCAGTCGCGTGGCGGAGAGTTATTTAGAACATCGCCGTGAGCCCGAGCTGCACGTACCAAAAGCCGGGCAAGAAGATGCCGGTGTCAAAGCGCATGCTCAGGTGGCGGAAAAAGTCGTAGCGCAGGCCGATGAGGGCGTTGATGGCGGGCAGCACCGGCGGGACGCTGCCTTCTTTTTCGCGCAGGGGGTGCGTCTTGAGGTCGGCCCGGTCGCAGCCGTCCTTGTCGCAGATGAGCCCGCTCGGCTTGCAATCCCGCGCATCGCCGTAGTTGTCGCGGGTGCAGCCCTCCGACGGGGTGGTGTAGACCGATCCGGTGACCCAGCCGATGCCGATGCCGGCGCCGTAGGCCAGGTAAAACCGCTTGGCCAGCCGCGTGTGCCAGGTCCAGGTGATGTCGGCCCACAAGAAGTTCATGTCGTGAAACTCGGTGTAGTCGGTCTCGTCGAAGTCGTGGCCGCGGCCCAGGTAGTTGCCGTCGGCCAGGTCGTAAAAACCGAACATCACCCGCACGGTCATGTCCATCAAACCCTTGCGGCGCACGAAGTGGATGCCGAAGGCCGGCTGGTACATGCCGTAGCTCGGCGACTTGGCCGCCTCCAGAAACGCCCGCAAGAAAAAGTGGGGCACGATGTTGAACATGCCGCTGGCCCCCAGGCCGTACATCACCTTGGGCCAGGGCTGCGGCCCCGGCGTGTCGGGGTCGCGCTCGCCCGGCAGGGGGCCGCCATCGGGGGGGGCTTCGCCGGCCGCGGGGGGCGCGTCCACCTCCCGCGGCGGCGCCGCGGGGGGGGGCGCGGAGCCCTCGGTCCCCGGATCGGCCGGCGCGGCAGCGTCCACCGCGGGCCGCGCCGCGTCCTCCCCCGGCTCTGCAGGTGGCGGGGACGCGCTCTGAGCCCCCAGCAGGCCCGGGAAACCGAGCACCCCCGAAAGCAGCGTGGAGACCATGAGGACCCTGAGCCTGTGCATATCCAATCCTCCTGTGGTAGGCGTTACCAGGTATTTCCAGTGAGACCGATTATCGCGGATGGACGCCCCGACGGCAAGTCGCATCCCCATTTCGGCCACCGGGCCAAGGGCTCGCGCAAGAATAACCTCGAAGCACCGAGGGTGCCGAGGCGCAATGCTGTCAAGAAGCGAGGAGGGCGACCGGCTTGCTGTAATAAACCAGCAAGCTGGATTATTACAGCGCCGATAACGGACCGACCAAAGGTCGGTCCTCGTTCATACCTTGACGTATTGAACCGACGAGCGACGCAGACAGAATGGATGGATCGGCGCACGAATGCCGAAGTTATTCTTGCGCGAGCCCCAAGGGGCGAACGGGCGGCTCACTCGCCCTTGCCCGTGCCCGGGGCGATGCCGAAGGCGCGCATCTTCTTGTACAGGTGGCTGCGCTCCAGACCCAGCGCCCGGGCCGTGGCCGCCACGTTGCCCTCGTGGGCCTGCAGGCTGTCTGCCAGAATCTGACGCTCGGCGGCCCGCAGCTGCTCCTTGAGGCCGAGGCCCGCCGTGGCCCGCCGTGGCTTGGGGGCCGCCGAGCCCGGGAGCACCGCAGCCACGTCGTCGGCCGAGATCTCGACGCCCGACGACAAGATGGCCAGCCGCTCCATGACGTTGCGCAGCTCGCGCACGTTGCCCGGCCACCCGTGCTGCATGAGCGCGCCCACGGCCGGCTCCGAGAGCACCATGGGGCGATAGCCGTTTTGGCGGCACACCGCCTGCAGGAATTGTCGGGCCAGCGCCGGGATGTCCTCGAGGCGCTCGCAAAGCGGAGGCAGTTCCAGCGGGACCACGGCCAGCCGGTAGTACAGGTCCTCGCGAAACCGTCCCGCGTCGATCTCGGCCAGTAGATCCTTGTTGGTGGCGGCCAGCACCCGCACGTCCACCTTCAGGGTCTCGGTGCCGCCCACCCGCTCGAGCTCGGCCTCCTGCAGCACGCGCAGCACCTTGGCCTGGGCCGAGGCGCTCATGTCCCCGATCTCGTCGAGCAGCAGCGTGCCCCCGTCGGCCAGCTCGAACTTGCCGCGTCGCAGCTTCACCGCCCCGGAAAACGCCCCTTTCTCGTGGCCGAACAGCTCGCTCTCGATGAGCTCGGAGGGGATGGCCGCGCAGTTGAGCTTGACGAAGGGCCCCTCGGCCCGACCCGACAGCCGGTGGATGGCGCGGGCCACCAGCTCCTTGCCCGTGCCGTTGGGGCCGGCGATCAGGACCCGGCCCTGTGACGGAGCGATCTTATGGATCATCTCGGCGATCTGCCGCATCCGGGGGCTGTCGCCGATCATCTCGGTGTCGCCGCCGGCCTGCGCGGTCAGCTCGGCGTTTTCCCGGCGCAGCCGGGCCATGCGCAAGGCATTTTGGACCGTGATCAGCAGCTTGTCGGTGGAAAGCGGCTTTTCCAGGAAATCCAGCGCCCCCATCTTGGTGGCCTGCACCGCGCTTTCGATGCTGGCGTTTCCGCTCATCATCACCACCGGGAGCTCGGGCTGGCTGTCGCGCAGCGCCGCGAGGACCTCCAGCCCATCCATCTCCGGCATGAGCACGTCCAGCAGGACCACATCCACCACCTGGCGCTCCAGCACCTGTAGCACCTGCCGGCCGTGGGCGGCGTCACAGACGTCGTAGCCCTCCAGGCTCAGCACTCGGCCCAAGGATTTTCGGATGTTGGGCTCGTCGTCGGCGATGCACACGGTGGTCATGGCGTCCGAGTGAACCAGAGGGCCCGCCAGAAATCAAGCGCGGCCCGGGAAGATTCGGGCACCGGCTCGCGTTGAGGATCGAGACGCCCCGGCCCCCTCCGGCGGACCTTCGCTTGACAGGGCCCGCTTGACAGGGCCGTAGGAGCGACATAGCGTTTCGTGACTGTGGATTCACGGGTTGGGTGTCGCTTACGGAATTCTCTGTTCGTTCAGGGCGCCTTGATCGTGAGCGACGCCTTGGGGCGGTCCCGAGGGGATCGTCGTGGAGGAGCAATGGACATGCTTGGGCAACATCATAGAACTTGGACGCTCTTTCTCGCCACGTTGGCCCTGCTCGCGGCCGGGGGGCTCACGGGGTGCCCGAAAAAACCAGGGCAGTGCGACAGCGACAAAGACTGCAAGAAAGGCGAAAAGTGTGTCGCCGGCAAGTGCCAGCAGTGTGCCACCGACCAGGACTGCGGGCCGGGCAAGCAGTGCCTCAACGGGCTGTGCCGCAAAAAGGCCGGCTACTGCGAGTCGCACCAGGACTGCCCCGAAGGCAAGGTCTGCCGCGACAACCTGTGTCAGGACTGCCAAAAGGACGACGAGTGCCCCAGCGGCCGGTGCGTCGAGGGCCGGTGCGCCGAGCAGATGGCGGGCTCGTGCAAGGTGGACGATGACTGCAAGGACGAAGAGGTGTGCAAAGACGGCCGCTGCGTGCCCGCCCCGAAGCCCTACACCGGCCCTCAGCTCTGCAAGCTCCAATCGGTACACTTTGGTTTCGACAAGGCCATGATCCGGCGTGCGGATCAGTCCGTCCTCGAGCAAAACGCCAAGTGCATCCAGAGCGTCGAGAACCGCAAGGTGCACCTGGAGGGCCACACCGACCCGCGGGGCACCGAGGAGTACAACCTCGCCCTTTCGAATCGACGCGCCCAGACGGTCAAGCGCTACCTGATGAGCCTGGGAGTGACCGGCTCCCGGCTGCACGTGGTCCCCAAGGGCGAGCTGGAGTCCACCGGCACCGACGAGCAGGGCTGGTTTCAGGACCGCAAGGTGGAGCTCATCTGGTATTAGCGGTATTAGCGGTATTAGCGGTACTTGCAGTGTTTGCGATATACGACTTGACGATGCAAAGAGCGATTCGAATCCACTTGCTGCCCATCCTGCTGGGGATGCTCACCACGGCGTCCGCCGGCTGCATGCTGTTTACCACGAAGAAGGAGGGAGAGCAGCTCTCCAAGCAGGTCGAGCGGCTCTCGTCGCAGGTCGAGGCCGTCCGCGATCGCGAAAAGGCCACCCTCGCCCGGCTGCGCAAGGCCCACGGGGAGCTCGAGGAGCTCAAGGAGATCCTGCCCAAGGCCCGGCAGATCCTGCTGCGCAACTCGGCGCGCTTTGGCGCTCGCCTCGACCGGCTCTCGGCCTCGGTGGCCCAGCTCAAGGGCCAGATGGAGAACCTGCAAAGCGAGCAGGGGGGCGAGACCAAGCAGCGGGCCGCCCTCGGGGACCAGGTAAAGAAGCTCTCCGAGACCGTGACCCGCATCCAGACCGAGGTGTCCCGGCTCATCGGCGAGGTCCGCAAAAACGACCCCTCCACCGCTGCCCAGTGGTTTGCCCGGGCGAACATCCGGCGGCTCGCGGGGCGCTACGCCGCAGCCCGCAAGGACTACCAGGAGCTCATCGACAAGTTCCCCAAGGACCCCCGAGTCCCGGCGGCCTACTACTACATCGCCCAGTCCTGGTTCGACGCCTACGACTTCAAGCGCGCCGTGGTCGCCGTGGCCCGGCTGCTCAAGACCCACCCCGACAGCCGCTTCGAGGCCCGCGCCCGACTGCTTTCCGCGCGCTGCTACTTCGAGCTCAAGCGCTGCAAGACCGCCAGGCGCATCCTGGCCCGGCTCCTCAAGCGCCACCCCCGGGCCAAGGTCGCGCCCGAGGCCCGCGCCCTGCTCGAGCGGCTCAAACGCATCCGCAACGTCTCGCGCTTTTGTCGCTGACGCGCCGCACCCCGCGCACATCGACCGGCCGGGAACAGCCCCTTGGCCCTGCCGCCGGAGCGGTGTGTCTTGACAGCCTCCGCGCCGCGGGTCAATGTGCCCCGCAAGCCAAAGGGCACTCAGGAGAAGACACATGCAGTTTTTCATCGACACCGCGGACGTGGCGGAGATCAAGGCCGCCCATGACATGGGCCTGGTCGACGGCGTCACCACCAACCCCTCGCTGGTGGCCAAGACCGGTCGCAAATTCGAGGAGGTCATTGCGGACATCTGCGCGATCGTGGACGGCCCCATCAGCGCCGAGGCGGTGAGCCTCGAATACGAGCCCATGGTGGCCGAGGCCCGCCAGCTCGCGGGCATCCACCGCAACATCGTGGTCAAGATCCCGCTGGTGGCCGATGGGCTCAAGGCCGTCCGCACCCTGGCCGACGAGGGCATCCGCACCAACGTCACCCTGTGTTTCAGCGCCACCCAGGCGCTGCTGGCCGCCAAGGCGGGCGCCACCTACATCAGCCCCTTCGTGGGTCGCCTCGATGACATCTCCCTCACCGGGATGAGCCTCATCGGCGAGATCCTGGAGATCTACGGCAACTACGGCTACGAGACCCAGGTCCTGGTGGCCTCCATCCGCAACCCGCTGCACGTGCTGGAGTCGGCCCAGCTCGGCGCCCACGTGGCCACCATCCCCTACAAGGTCATGCTGTCGCTGGTGAAACACCCCCTGACCGACAAGGGCATCGAGGCCTTCTGCAAGGACTGGGAGAAGGTGCCCAGGTAGCGCCCTGCGCCCTGCCCCGCTGTCATCCCCGCGGACGCCCCGCTGGCGAGAGCTCCCGTGCGACGTCTCCGGCAGCACGCCAATCCCCTGTCGCTGCATCACCTGGAAACCGGAGCCGAGCGACTCCGGCTCCCACCAAAACGGCTGGTGGAGGTGGAGCTGGGCTGCGCCGACGCGGACTTTTTGTTCGAGCGCTGTGATCGCGACCCTCAGCGGACTTATGTCGGGGTGGAGATCCGGCGGGATCTGGTAGAGCGGGTCAACCGCCTGGCCCGGGCCAGGGGGTACCCCCAGCTTCTGGCCGTCTACGCCAACCTGAGCCACGATCTCGAGCGGCTGTTTTCCCCGGGACAGGTCGCGGTCTGCCACATCAACTTCCCCGACCCCTGCTTCAAACGCAAGCAGCGCAAGCGGCGCTTTTTGACCCCCGCGCTGGTGAGCTCCCTGGCTCGGGTCCTGGCCCCCGGGGGCCGGCTCGCCTTCCAGTCCGACGTCTTCGACCTCGCCCTGGAGGCCCTGGCCCTGCTCGAGGAGCAGGCCCCGGTGTTTCGCAACGAATGCGGCCCCTGGAGCTTTGCCCGGGAAAACCCCAGCGGAGCCCGCACCCGCCGGGAACGCCACTGTCTGGCGCAGGGGCTGCGGATCTGGCGGTTTCGCTTTCGGCGGACCACCGCCGAAAAGCCGTGAGCCGCCGACCTTAGGGCTCGCGCAAGAATAACTTCGGCATTCGGCCGCCGATCCATCAATTC
>CAYFWA010000033.1:0-20998 GCA_964346625.1 uncultured Myxococcales bacterium | reverse complement strand
GGCGCCGGGCCCCGCCGCGGCGCCGGCCATGACCTCATGGTGATCGATCCTGGTGCCAGAACGCGCTCTGGCGCTCTGGGATTGGGGGCGCATGCCCGGCGCGGTGGCCGGATCGACACCCCTACGTTGAGCATTTTATCCCGAGACGAGGCGAACGGGTCAGTTTTTTGTCTCGATCCGGGCGGAATCGACAAAGACGGCAGTCATTGGGGAGGCTCTTCGGTCGGGGGAGGGGGCGAGGCCCGGCTCCATGGCCTACCTCGCCTGCCCGATGGCCTCGAATGCCCCCGGGTTGGCGATGGACGAGATGTCCCCCGGACCCTCGCCGAGGTAGACCTTGCGGATGCTGCCTCGGACGATCTTGGCCGAGCGGGTCTTGGGCAGCTCCGAGACCACCTTGATGGCGTCGGGCTTGAGCGGCTTGCCCATGCGCTCGATCACCGTGTCCATGAGCTCGGCGCGCAGCGCCTCGGTGGCCTCGTGTCCCGGGGCGAGCACCACCAGGCAGACCACGCTCTCGCCCTTGAGCTCGTGGGGCACCCCAAAGGCGCAGGCCTCCGACACCGCCGGGTGGGAGATGAGGGCGGACTCGAACTCCGCCGGGCCCACCCGCTTGCCGCCGACGTTCACCGTGTCGTCGCTGCGACCCTGCAAAAACCAGTAGCCATCCTCGTCCACCCGGGCCCAGTCACCGTGATACCAGATGTCGTCCCAACGCGAGAAGTAGGTATCCAGGTAGCGCTCCGGGTCGTTGAGAAACCCCTTGGTCATGCTCGGCGCGGGGCGCTTGCACACCAGGTGGCCGATGCCGCCGCGGATGGGGTTGCCTTCCTCGTCGAACACGTCCACCGCCATGCCCAGCCCCGGCCCCTGCAGGGTACAGGGCTTGAGTGGATGAATGGGCAACGGCGCCAGCAGACACCCCACGATCTCGGTGCCTCCGGAGATGTTGATGATGGGGCAACGGCGCTTGCCCGCGTGCTCGAAGAACCAGTCGTAGGACACGGGGTCCCAGGGCTCACCGGTGCTGCCCAGCAGGCGCAGCGACGAGGTGTCGTGGGCCTGGGCGTACTTTTCGTCAGATCGCATGAGCATCCGGATCAGGGTGGGCGAGATGCCCAGGTGCGTGAGCCGGTGTCGCTCCACCACGGCCCACACCCGCCCCGGATCCGGACGGTCCGGGGAGCCGTCGTAGACCGTGGCCGCGGCCCCGAGGGCGTTGGCGCCGATGAGCATCCACGGCCCCATCATCCAGCCGATGTCGGTGAACCAGAAGAACCGATCGCCGGGCTTCACGTCGAAGTTGTAGCAGAGCTCCTTGCCCATCTGGGCCAGACAGCCCGCGTGGGTGTGCACCGTCCCCTTGGGGCGCCCGGTGGTGCCGGACGTGAAGATGATCATCGCCCGGTCCTCGGCCTCCACGATCTCGGTGTCCCGCGTGCCGGGTTGGGCGTCCACCAGCGCGTCGAAGACCTCGTCGGTGGCGTCGTTCCAGGGCAGGCCTGCCTCGGGGAGCTCTTCGTCGGTGAGGTTGCGCTTGACCAGCACGTGCTCGAGACCGGGCGTCTGCTCCCGGGCCGCGTCGGCGCGCTCCTTGATGAGATCCACCTTGCCGCGCCGGGCCGCGCCGTCGGCGGTGACCAGCACCCGGGCGCCGGCGTCCTCGAGGCGCGTCGCCAGCGCCTGGGGCCCGAAGGCGGAAAACACCGGCACCACCACCGCGCCGAGCTTGAGGATGCCGAAAAACGTCGCCACCATGTCGGGCACCATGGGCATATACAGGCCCACGGCGTCGCCCTTGCTCACGCCGAGGCTCTCGAGGGCCTCGGCCACCCGGGTGGTGCGGGCCGCCAGCTCGGCGAAGCTCAGCTCCCCGGCCTGGCCGTCCTCGCGCTCCCAGATGAGGGCGGTCCAGTCCCGCCGCTCCGGATCCGCGGCGTGGCGATCCAGGCAGTTGTCCACGATGCTCAGGCGTCCCCCCAAAAACCACTTCGTCCAGGGGAACCCCTTCGACTCGTCCATCACGGTCTCGTAGGGTGTCTCCCACCGGATGCCCACGTCCGCCATCGCCGCGTCCCAGAACCAGGCCACGTCGGCGGTGGAGCGCTCGATGAGCGCCCCGTAGTCGGCAATCCCGTGTTTCTTCATGAACCTCGTGATGTTGGCGTTTTCGACGACGCTGTCGGACGGCCTCCAGATGATGTCGGTCATGCGGTGTTCTCTCCTCCTCGCCGGGGTGCGCGCTGCCGTCTCTCGGCCGGCGCTCGGCCGGCGCGCTGCCAGCTCTCGACCGGCTCTCGGCCAGCGCTCGGCCGGCGCGCTGCGGCTCTCGGCCGGCGCGCCCCCGGGCTTCGGTGCCTCCCGATCCTACCGTGATCGGCTCCTGTGAATCCTGGGTCCGCTTCGATCCCCTCTGGCGCGGCCTCAACGCGGCCTCAACACTGCCTCAACACTGCCTCAACACTGCCTCAACACTGCCTCAACGCGGCCTCGACGCGGCCTCGACGCGACCTCGACGCATCCCCGAGATGCGTGCCCAACCGCCGCTCTACCAAGCCTACCAGAGTCGATCGAGCACTCGCTCGAATATCTTTTTCACACATTACTGATTTTTGGAAGCACTGACAATGCTGAGCCATATGCGCTGTGGCCTCCGCCCGGCGCCCCGCCAGCCCCCGCCATTGACCCGCTCCACCGATGAGCGCCGGTTGTACGCCTTCTCCCACTTGGGCGAGAAGCTGGCGATGGGTGTGAAGATCCGGCGGTCGAGCTTCAGCGGCACGCGGACCACGCGGCCATAGTCTCCGACGGTCGCGTTGGCTTCGCACTGCTCGCGGCCTGGGCACTCGAGCCCGTAGTAGGCCGCGGGGCTTAGGAGGCTGGTCAAAACAAGGTGTGCAAGTCAGGGATCCCCCGCTTGTCCTTGTCACTCGAGGCCGAGGTCGCTACGATGGCGCGCGATTGAAACGTAGGAGCCGAAAATGCCCGCACTGAAATCCAACGACCTGTCCATGCCGAAACCTCCTCGATCCGGAGCGCAGGCGTCCCGAGGGGCTCGTGGGGCCCGAACGGCCCGAATGGCCCGAACGGCTCGAGGGGATCGAGGGGATCGAGGGGCTCGCGTGGCGCGAGCGGCCCTCGTGGGCCTGGTGGCGCTGCCCCTGGCGCTGTCGGCATCGCTGTGGATGTCGGCCTGCAAAAAGAAGAAGGCGTCCGATCCGGCGGCGAAGCAATCGGCCGGGGACATGGAGCCCATGGCCCGGGCCGGCAATGGCGACGGCGATGGGGACGGCGACATGGGGCCCAAGGGCCCGGACAAGCGCCGGGCGGCGGCGAAGCGGCCGGATCCCAGGAGAAGCGAGATGAAGGTGGTCTCCGACATCGGGGAGCGCATCGAGGCGTTCTCTCCCACGAAGATCGACTACGACGAGAAGCTGGTGACCAAGGAGCTCCGGCCGGTGCTCGAGAAGCTCATCGCCGCGGCCAAGATCATGGACCGGCTGTTCTTCATCCAGGCGTGGCCCGAAAACCCCGAGCTCCGGCAGCGGCTGGCCAAGGCGGCCAAGGACGATCCCAGGCTGACCAAGGCCTTGACGTACTTCGACATCATGTACGGCCCCTGGGATCGCCGGAAGCACCACGAGGCCTTCGTGGGGAGCGTGAAGCGGCCCAAGGGCGCGGGCTTCTACCCCGAGGACATGACCAAAAAGGAGCTGCAGCAGCACCTGGAGAACAACCCCAAGGACAAGGAGGCGTTCACCGGCTACTTCACGGTGATCCGCCGGGGCAAGGACAAGAAGCTGCGGGCCATCCCCTACAGCGAGTTCTACCAGGAGCAGCTCGCCAAGGCGGCGAAGCTGCTGCGCGAGGCCGCCAAGGCCTCGAAGGACAAGCGGCTGCAGACGTACCTGAACGCCCGGGCCAAGGCCTTCGAGACCAACGAGTACCGCGAATCCGACATGGCCTGGATGGATCTGGGCGACGGGGCCATCGAGGTGGTGATCGGGCCCTACGAGGTCTACGAGGACACCCTGTTCGGCTACAAGGCGGCCTTCGAGGCCTTCGTCACCCTGCGGGATCCCAAGTACAGCGAGCGGCTGGCCAAGATCGCCCCCCACATCCCGTATCTGCAAAAGAAGCTGCCCATGAAGCCGGCGGACAAGAAGGCCACCCGCGGCAAGCAGGTGCCCATCTCGGTGGTGGTGGAGCTGTTCACCGCAGGGGACACCCGCGCCGGGGTGCAGACCCTCGCCTTCAACCTCCCCAACGACGAGGTGGTGCGCAAAAAGAAGGGTTACAAGCTGGTGCTGCTCAAGAACGTGGCCGAGGCCAAGTTCGAGAAGATCCTGCTGCCCATCGCCAAAAAGATGATGGTGACCGAGCAGATCCCGCTGGTGACCTTCGACGCCTTCTTCACGAACACCCTCACCCATGAAAGCGCCCACGGCCTCGGCCCCGGCATGATCACCATCCAGCAGGACGGCAAGACGGTGAAAACCGACGTGAACAAGGCCCTCAAGGACCTCTACTCCACCATCGAAGAGGCCAAGGCGGACATCCTGGGCCTGTACAACGCCCCCCTGCTCATCGAGAAGGGCGCCCTGCCCAAAAGCCTGTCCAAACAGGTGTACGCGTCCTATCTCGCCGGCTTCTTCCGCTCGGTGCGCTTCGGCGCCGCCGAGGCCCACGGCCGCGCCAACCTCATCTCCTTCAACTACCTGCTGGAAAAGGGCGGCATCCAGCAGGATGCCAAGACCAAGAAATACCGCGTAAACTACGACAAGATCGCCGGCACGGTGAAGGACCTCGCCACGGACCTGCTCGAGATCGAGGCCCGCGGCGACTACGACAAGGCCAAGGCCTTCATCGAAAAGTACGGCAACATGAGCAAGCAGATGAAAGCCGCCCTCGCGCGCCTCGAGGACGTGCCGGTGGACATCCGCCCCGAGTACACCGTGCTCACCCGCATGAAGTCCTGGTAGGAGCCGGCCGGTGCACGCCTGCTTCACGGAGGCCCCGTTGGGCTTTTTGCGCCGGACCTGGCGGGACTGGCAATTCAGGGCGCCGACGGGTCGACGAGGCCGCGATCCCCTACCCTCATTCTGGCTTGGAATCGTCGCGTCCCTGATGGTCGCGACGCTGGCGCTGGGGGGCTGTCCCGGCATACAGACCGGGGCGAAGGGGGCGGAGGGAACGAAGGGGGCAGACGGGCCAAACGGGCCAGACGGACCAAACGGGCCAGACGGACCAGACGGGCCAGACGGGACAGACGGGCCAGACGGGCCGCGATCCCATCGTTTTCAGCCCCCCGGGGGGGGCGTGCTGCGGGTGCGACTGCCGGCGGATCTGCCCACCCTCCCCTGCGCGCTGCAGAACCACCGGTGGTGCAACCGGATCCTGATGGACTCGGTCTACGAGCCGCTGGTGCGCTGGAGCCCCTCCAAGGAGCGTTTCGTCGGTGTGCTGGCCGAGCGCTGGAGCCGCTTCGACGAGGGCCGGGGGCTGCGGCTGACCCTGCGCAAGGGCGTGCGCTGGCACCACGGCGGGAAGCTGCACGCCCGAGACGTGAAGCACACCTTCTCCTGGCTCAAGACCGACGTCTCGGTGGCCCACCATCCGGCCGTTCAGCTCCTGCGGAGCCGCCTGAAGCGCGTGCGCTACTCTACGGACCGCCACGTGGAGCTGTATTTCGAGAAACCCCTCGGCCCCGTGCTCGAGCTGCTGGCCGCCATCCCCATCCTGCCTTCGATCAAGACCCTCGAGGGCCTGCCCGATGACCGCACCAAGGTCATCGGTACCGGCCCGTTTCGTTTCGTGCAGTGGTGGCCCCGCGAAAAGATCGTCCTCGCCCGCTGGCGCAGATACTGGGGCGCACGCCCACCCCTGGCGCGAGTGGAGTTCAAGGTCGTCACCAGCCTCGCGGAGGCCGAAGGGCAGCTCGCAGAGGGTAAGCTGGACCTGGTGCTCGACCTCGACGCGGTGTCCTACAAGCGGCTGCAACGCGCCGTAAAGGGCCTGTACCCGGTGGCGCTGGAGCCCGCGGGCTATGGCCACCTCACCTTCAACACGCGCCGCGTCCCCTTTGATGATCACCGTGTACGGCGGGCGGTGAGCCTCCTGATTGACCGGGAGCGGCTCGTGAGCCCACTGCCGGGACCCCGCCCGCACCTGGTGGACGGCCCGGCCTGGCGCCACGGACCCCAGCGGCGCGCCATGCTCGGCACCGGCCCTCGCCACGATCCGAAGGAAGCGCGGCGGCTGCTGCGCAAAGGGGGCTGGCGGCTCCGCGATGGGGTCTGGAAGAAAAAGGGCAAGCCCCTGTCCTTCACCCTGCTCACCGCCAACCGCTCACTGGGCATCAACCGGGGCCTGCGCGCCCTGCGGCGTGATCTCGAGCAGGCCGGCGTCCAGATGACGCTCGAGAAGGTCTTGTGGGGACAGCTCGTGGTGGCGCTGCGCAAGCACGACTTCGACGCCATCGGCCTGGTAACCCCGCTCCACGGCCCATGGTCCGACCTGCTGAAAAAGGTCCATAGCGCCGGGATCGCCAAGGGCTCGAACCACTCGGGTCTCAAAAACGAAGCGCTGGACAAGCTGCTGAACCGGGTGAGCGAGGAGATACGCCGCACCAAGCGGTTGGCCTTGGAGCGCCTGGCCTTCAAGCGGATTGCCCGCCTCTCTCCGCTGCTTCCCCTGCACGCCCACCGCTCGGTGGGCCTCTGTCGCTTCGAGCTGGAGCCCAAGCTGACCTTCAATTGGCTGGATCTCGGGAAGTTGCGGATCCAGCGGCCTTCACCCCGGTAGTCCCGAGCCCCTCACCCCGGAAAAGAATCGCAGTGCGCTCGATTTTTGGGTTAGTCACGACTAACCGGGTCTTGTCAAGCCCTTGGCTTGATGCTAGTTTCCGCCCCAAAACGAGTGTGACCCGAGCGACGGTCCGCGACGGGCCTTCGAAATCTCTCGGGACTTTCGAGGAGATCCGGATCATGACACCGACTTCCCGCAACCTCGCGCTCCTGGTCGGCCCGTGTGTCTTACTCGGGCTCGCCTCCATCGCTCACGCCCAGCAGCCGGGAACCCGGCCCGAGCCCAGACCGCGAACCCGAGACAGCGCCCAACCCGGCGCCCAACCCGGCGCGCAGCCGGGCGTCAAGCCGGACGCGCAGCCGGGCGCCCAACCCGGCGCGCAGCCGGGCGCCAAGCCGGACGCGCAGCCGGGCGCCCAGCCCGATGCCCAACCGGACGATCAACCTGGCGCCGAGCCGGATCGCCCCGCGCCGGCTCGACGAAGAGCGCGTCCCACCCCGCCGGCCCGACCGGGGAAACCGGGCAAGCTCTTCAAACCGGGCAGCGGCATGCACGTGGCCCCCGGCGCCCCGGGGCCATCCGGCATCATCCCCTTCGTCCGCACCACCTTCGGCAGCGCCAAGCTGCTCACCTTGCTGCAAGCGCGGCTCAACGTGCCGCTGCGGGGTGCCCAGGAGAACTGGCAGACCTATCGGGGCTATTACAACCCGCTGGGGGCCAATACCGAGCAGAACATCGCCTTTCAGGCTGACCGCATCCGGTTGATCCTCACCGGTCACTTCTTGAGCAAGAACCTCGAGTACATGTTCCAGGGTGACGCGGCACAGCGGCCGTTTTTGCTGGACGTGAAGTTCACCTACCACCTGCCCTGGGTGCGGGGCCTCTCGGTGACCTTCGGTCGGTTCCTTCCGGTCTACTCGCTGATCATGTCCCGGCTCATCAGCCGCCTCGAGACCACCGAGTACCCGATCTTCATGTCCGAGGGCGGCTACGCCCCCTGGCGCGATTTCGGTCTTCAGATCAAGTACGCCCTGGGAATCGGCAAGCTGGGCGTGCTCAACGCCTACCTCGGCATCTTCAACGGCGAGACCAATAGCTGGACCGACACCAACGACATGAAGGACTTCCTGCTACGAGCGGACTTCATGGGCAAGGGCGCCCTCGAGGGCCTCTGGGTGGGGGCGTACGCCTGGCTCGGGTTCCCCTCCTGCACCGCGGACGTGACCTGCGTGCCGGACGAAGCCACCCAGGGCAAGTTCGACACCGACGTGCGGGCCGGCCTGTTCGCCGAGTGGCAGAAGCCCTTCGGCCTGCTTCGCCCACACGCCATGGTGGAGGGGTATCTGCGCTCCTACACTCCCCGGGCCAGCGACGGTGCCGAGGTGTTCGACATGTTCAGCGGCGGTTTCTGGGCCCACGCCGGGCTGCGGATTGGACGCTATGTGGAGCCCATGATCCGGGCGGAGTACCTGACCACCAGCCACGAGCAGGAGCAGTGGGACACCGACGGCGACGGCATCCCGGACCATTCCCTGGCCAACGACTGGGCCATGCGGCTCACGGCGGGCGTGCAGGTATACTTCAACAAGATCCACTCACACCTGAAGATCAACTACATCTACGAGTACATGGGACGCGGCTACGGCGTGCTGGGCGCAGTGACGGGCAACGGCCGCTTCGGTGGTCCCGCGTGGACCGAGATCGAGTACCAGCAGGACTCCACCCTGCAGCCGGGCAATCAGCTCATCCCCGCGAACCGCCGCAAGGACTCGGTGCATCTTTTTGTCATCCAGGCGGTGACGGAGTTCTGATCCGCGAAAATCGGGGTCCCCTCGCCTCGCGGCCGGCAGCCCCTGCCCTCATCCCCCCGCTCCTCGCCACCGCTGGCAAAACGGTCGGAGCTCGACTCGGCCGAGGGAGATGGACCGCCGGAAGCCCGGAACGGTAACGCTTGACGGTAGGGCGTAGCGCAGATAGTTTAATGGTATTGAGGGAATGCAGGAGACGTTCCGGCAGCGGCCCTCGCTGACATGACCATCGGTCCATCGGTCCACCGGCCCCACGTCCGCTCACAGGAAGCACATGATCCGGTACGCGCTGCGGTTCATATCTGGAAAATACCAGGGTGGTGAGTTTCCCATCCATGACGATCGCGAGATCATCATCGGGCGCTCCAGCGATCTGGACATGGTCCTCGTCGAGGACATGGTCTCGCGCAAGCACTCCAAGATCACCTCCTTTGGCGGCGAGCTCACCATCGAGGATCTCGGGAGCACCAACGGAACCTTCGTAAATGGCGAGCGCGTCAAGTACAGCAAGCTCAAGGACGGTGATCGGGTATTGATCGGCACGTCCATCATCAAGCTCCACAAGATCGACGAGGACACCGCCAAGAAGTTCGAGCAGCGCTCCCGCTCCGCGCGCTTCCGCCAGCAGACCCGCCACCCCACCGCCTCGGGGCGCCCCATGTCGGGCACCATCGAAGAGATTCCCCTGCCGGACCTGCTGCAGCTCCTGTCCTCCAGCCGGAAGTCCGGCGTGCTGGCCATCCGCAGCCAGCGAGGCTTCGCCAAGATCTATCTTCGCAACGGGCAGATCTACTTCTGCTCCATCGACGACGACTTCGACCTCAAACCCCTCAAGGCCATCTACCGGGTGCTCACCTGGGAAGCGGGCGCCTTCGAGCTCCAACCGCCGGACGACCGGTCCTTCCTCGAGGAGATGCAGGAGTCCACCGAGGCCATCCTCATGGAGGGAATGCGGCTGCTGGACGAGTACAACCGGATCCGCGACAAGGCGCCGGAGCTCGAGGAGATGTGGGGCCTGTCCAACCCGCTGCAGCCGGCGCTCACGGATCTGGAGGCCGCCGAGCTGGAGGTCCTGCAGCTCGTGCACAACCACAGCCAGATCCAGTCCGTGCTCGACAAGTCCGCCCTGTCGGACGCCGCCACCCTGGAGCACCTCGCCACCCTCCGCGACAAGGGCTACATCCAGCAGCTCGGTTGATCGGCCCGGGTCCTGCGGCGAGACGGCCCGGGTCCTGCGGCGAGACGGCCCAGGTCCTGCGGCGAGACGGCCCGGGTCCTGCGGCGAGACGGCTAGATCGGCAGTCGCAACCCCTCGAAGGCCGCGATGAGCTCGATGTCTCGGCCACCGCGTTCGTCCAGGATCTCCCGGGTGCGCTCCGCCAGACGGTCCACCTGCTCGTCGGTGTAGTCCTGATCGTAGTGGATCATGACGAGGCGCTCGACCTCGGCGCGGACGGCCGCCTCGGCGGCATGCTCGACGGAAGAGAACCCCCGGTCGGGACGTTCGGCGTAGTCCTCGGGGGAGTAGGTGCAGTCGTGCACCAGAACCTGGGCGCCGCGGTAAAACGCGAGCGTGTCCCTGGGGATGCCCGCCGCCCCGTAGCCCACGTCCGAGGCGAAGGCCAGCACGCGCCCGTCTTCCTCGATACGAAACGCCAAGGCGGTGGACGATCCGTGGGGGTTGGTGATGCAGCGCACCTTCAGCCCCGCCACCTCCTGGGATTCCTTGGTGGACAGGGGCTGAAAGTCGATCTTCGCGCCGAGGTTCTTCAGGCTGTGGATGGGTGAGAAGTTCGGGTTCATCTGCCCCTCGAAGACCTGCTCCAGCCTTCCGGGGGCTCGCTCGCGTCCATGGATGGTGAAGTGATTGCCAGGGATGTAGATCGGAGCACAGAAGGGGAACCCCTGGATGTGATCCATGTGGGCGTGGGACAAGAAGATGGCGGCCTCGCCGCGCCCCTTGCCAAAGTCCCCCTCGAGGAGCCGCCCGCCGAGCACGGCCAGGCCGGTCCCGGCGTCCAGGATGACGCGCTTGCTCTGCGCGGTGCACAGCTCCACGCACAGGGTATTGCCCCCGTAACGCGTGGTCTCAGGACCGGGCGCCGGAATCGAGCCGCGAACTCCCCAGAAAGTGATCTCCATCAGCGCGCTTCCGTCGAAACGAACGACCTCGAGTCGTCGACCCCGGTGAGGCACCCGCCAAGGGAACGGGTCACACCTCCAGCTCCATGTTCTCCGCGGCGGCCACGATCTCCAGATCCGGAGCGTAGCGTCGGGTATTTTCTAGCACCGCCTCCACCTGCCCATCGGTGCGCGTCGGGGAGTGGTGATAAAGCACCAGCCGCTCCACACCGGCGCGACGCGCGATGTCCACCGCGTGCTCCGGTGTCGAGTGCCCCCAGTGGGGACGCTGTCGGTATTCCTCGAAAGTGAACATCGTGTCATATATGATGAGCTGGCAGCCCTGGCAGAGGCTTACCAGATCGCGCTCCAGCTTGGCAAGGGTGTCGGCCTCTTCCTCCGAGGGGCTGTCGTCCGGCCTGGGGGGAGTGGCGATGAAGGCGTGCTCCAACAGCAGCTCCGAAAACGGGGCCGTGTCGCTGATATAGGCGAAGGCCCGGCCGTGTTCCTCCACCCGATAGCCGAGAGCGATCCAGGGGTGGTTCAACCGCGTGCAGCGCACGTCACAGTCACCGATGCTGAACCCGTCCCCCTCCTTGAGCTCACAAAACTCGAGCTTCGCGTGCACGGCGTCGAAGGGCACGGGGAAATACGGGTCCTCGGTGGCGGATTTGAGCACGAGCTGCAGATGCGTGTCGTCGCGCTCCCGGGCGTAGAGCGTGATGCGATTGCCCGCCCGATAGGACGGCGCGAAAAAGGGCAACCCCTGGATGTGATCCCAGTGCGTGTGGCTGATGAGCAGGTGGATGTCGGCCTCGCCCCGGCCGGCGGCCCCTTGCATCAAGCGCTGGCCGAGCTTCCGGATCCCCGTGCCGGCGTCGATGATGATGGTGGTGCCGCCCGCGGGCAGGACCTGCACGCAGGAGGTGTTCCCGCCGTAGCGGGTCGTCTCGCTGCCCGGCACCGGGATGGAGCCGCGCACCCCCCAGAACCGGATCTTCATGGCGCCCTCCTCCCCCGGGATCCGTGGTCTCGATGCAAGCGCAGAAGCTGCGCGCTCACCTCCCGGTACCCCGCTCCTCCCCGATCCTGCGGAACCTCGGAGAATGCCACGACCGCCGCGGCGTAGTGGCGCCGCCGCAGCAGGCACAGGCCACGCTCCGCCGGCGTGCCCTGGGCCGGATCACAGGCGGGGGTCAGGCGTTGCAAGCCGTCCACCACCCGCAGCGCGGCGGGGAGGTGGCGGCCCAGCAGGTCCCTGGGCACGGCGCGCAGCAGCCGCTTTCGCGCCCGGTCCAGCCGCTCCGGCTCCTCGTGACACAGCGCCCGGTGGACGTCGATCAGGCTTTGGCGACGGGTCTGCTCGGCCGCAGGAGCTCCTCGCGGCAGGGCGAGCCAAGCGATGGCCAGGGCGGCGAAGCCCGTCGCTCCGAGAATCACCATCCGCCATTGGATTCGCGTGCGGCTCATCATATCGACCTGGGCACTTCGGCGTTCCCCGAAAGGACCATCATTTTTAGCACAAGCGTGCCGGAATCTCCAGCGCCCACATCCACCCAACTCTGCGAAATGGCACGCTGACCCCACTTCGATTGCGGCGCCACGTCGACCGCGACTATTCATGAATGGCGGCCGCGATCCCCGACGGGCCGCGGCTGGCCAATCGGCTGAAAAACATGACGGCTCCCACGCCGCGGGGCACCACCACGGGATCGCGCTTGGCGACGCCCGCGGCCGGTAGGGCCGGGTTCTCGGCGAAACGCTTGAAGACCAGCCCGTCCTGGGAGCCGGCGAACCCCACGGCCCAGGTCCCGGCCCCGTCGTGACCGGCGTACCACAGGTCGAACACGGGCCGATCGGCAAAGCTGGTCACTCGCACGAAGGGGGCGTCCACGCCACCACGATCGAAGGTCTCCGCGAAGGAATTCGGCCCCAGCACCGGATCGTGCTCCGGGGTGCGGGGATCGGCGTCCACCTTCTCCACCTGCATCTGAGGCGTACAGGTCACTCGAGCCAGAAAGATGGCTTCCACGTCGGGGGCCGCGTAGTACAGGTGGAGCGTCTCCCCCACCCAGACCGCGGCGGGGCGCCCCACCCGGCTCCCCTCCGCCGCAAGGGTGGCCGTGAGCAGGGGCTCCTCGGCGGCTCGCACGAAGACCTCCCCATCCTCGGAGCCAGCGTAGCCGATGGCCCCCGCTCCCCCCTCGTACAGCAACCCGAAGGCGTGGCCGCAGCCCGGCTCGAGCAGCGCCGGGTGGTCCACCCGCGAGGCCTCCCAGCTCTGCTGAGGCTCGAGCACCGGGCTCACCCTGGCGGCGCCCGCGGTGAGATCCACGTCGTCGGCCCGACGAATCTCCGTGCGCCCGGTGGCGTCCTGGGCGGCAAACAGCACCGTATAGCGCCCGGCTCCCGCTTCGCATACGGCGGGGGCCCGCCAGGCCTCTTCCTCCTGGGGGTCGGCGAGCACCGTCGGCTCGTCCAGCGGCGTCTCCGGATCCGGGGGCAGCTCCCCGTAGGGTCCCGCCGCGCGGCTGGGCAGGTCCGTGGCGCCACCGCCCTCCCCGGCCGCCGCGCCGCAGGCCCCGACCATCACCACCATCACCACCACCATCACCACCATCACCACCATCACCGCCACCACCGCCGCCACCGCCGCCATCGGCGCCATCGGCGCTCCCATCGCCACGACCCGGGCCGCGGCGGTATCCCGGGCCGGCGCTCTCCCGGCTGCGCGACGCTCCCTCATCGGAACCTCGGCTTCATGGTCACCCCGACGCTCTCTCATCGGAACCTCGGCTTCATGGTCACCCCGACGCTCTCTCATCGAAACCTCAGCTTCATGGTCACCCCGACGGTGAGCAGGTACCCGTCCGAGACGTAGTCCCCCACGGGATCGGCCAGGTCGAACTTCCGGTGAAGCCGGCGCTGCAGGTGCAGATACGCCACGTGCACGTCCAGGTCGAAGGGGCGATCCAGCACGCCGATCAACCCGGTCAGCGAAATCCCCAGCCCGACGCTGAGGTGGTGCTTGTGGTTGTCCACCAGGTTCATGGCAGCCGAGCGCTGCTCCGGCGCGGGCGAGGGCTCGAAGGCGTAGCCCGCGCGGACCCGGAGGGACGCCTGCGGGTGTCTCCACGCCCGCCACTCCACCCCCAGGCGGGGGGACCAGGTGTCCTCGAACCGGGGGTCTGGCGGGTTGGGCTGCGAGCCGATGTCCACCAGATCGCTGAAGGGCCCCAGCTCGAAGTCCATCTCCAGCCGGGAGCCGGGGTTGATGAACTCGGACCACTGCGCCCACACCACGTCCAGGCTCACCAGCCAGTCGTCTCCCGGTCGCGCGGCGAGGCCCACGGCCACCTGTCGCGGCTGAAACAGGTTGGTGGACAGGCTGGTGAGGGCGAAGTAGCCGTCACGCAGGATGACCCCACCTCCGTCCTCGCCCACCACGTCGCCGGAGATGGCGAAGGCCTGCCGCAGCTCCAACACGAACCGGTGGCGGTAGGTGAGCCCCACCGACAGCCAGGGCAAGGGCTCCCAGAGAATGCCCGCCTGGGGGTAGCGCAGGGCCTTGAGATCCACGTCCAGGTCCAGACGCAGGTCCGACTCCGCCTCCGGATCCGGAAACGAGATCTCCCCGCCGAGCTGCACCACCCCCTTGGTGCGGGACATGAACGTGGCGCCCCCGCCGATGTACAGCCCGGGGATGATCTGCACCGCCAGGTTGGTGGACAGGTAGATGCGCTGGGTGCGGTTGTCGTAATACACGAACCGCGGCTGCTCCCGGGGCTGGGCCCGGACCCGGCTCACCCGCTCGTCGGGCAGGAACAGCACCACCCCGAAGGCGAACCGAAAGGGGCCGATGTGCCCCGGGGCCACCACGCCGGCGCTGAGCCCCCGCGTCCGGTCCACCTCCAGATCCCGACCGTTGAGCCGCAGCTTCGGCTGGGCGTACAGGTAGCCGATGTCGAGGGACAGATCCTCGCGCGCCACCAGCCCCGCCGGGTTGTAGTAGTTGGCCGCGGCGTCGTGGGCGATGGCCGTGTAGGCGCCCCCCATGGCCACGCCGCGCGAGCCCAGCCCGAAGGCGTCGATCGGGTTCGCGTGGGCGCTCCGGGCCGCACCGCCCCACACCAGCAGACCTCCCAGCAGCCCCCCCAGCAACGCGGCCCTTCCCCAGGCGGCCCCGCGGGAGGTCAGGCCCCGCTCAGGAAGAATCTGATCGTTCAGGGGTCTGGGAGGAACGAAATCGCGCTTTTTCGGGGCGAGGGGGGATGGGACATCCCCCCTGAACATGTACGGGCCCGGCATCAGAACTCCACCCCCACCTGGAGCCCGGCCACCACGAGCTGGCCCCAAGTCTCGAATCGGGACCGGGCGTACTGCGCGAGCAGCGGGTCCGCCGTGGCCAGCCGCTTTGGGTCCTTCTCGTGGGCGCGCGGCATCAGGACGTGCACCTGGCAGAACAGATCCAGCGTGAAGGGCGTGACGCGCTCGCTCCGGTAGTCGGTGCCCAGCCCCAGCGTGAACACGTGGCGATGGTTGTCCAGCAGGTTGGTGGCCCCCCGCTGCTCGGGCACCGGGGTGGGCTCGAAGAAGTAGCCCGCCCGCAGGGCCAGCGACCAGCGCCCCCAGCGCAGCCGCTGCTCGAAGCCCAGCCTCCCCACCGCCGTGTCGTGAAACCCGGGCTCGGGCAGGGGCGCCGCGGCCGCCGTGACGTTCTGGGTGGGCAGCGGGTAGGCCGACCAGTCCTTCCAGGTGACCTGCGCCGCCACGGTCATGCCCGCCCGCGGCGTCCAGGCGACCTCCACGGCCACCTGCTGCGGGTCGAACTGGGCGATCCCGGAGATGGTGAGCTCCGGCAGGCCCACGGGCAGCTCATCCTCCAGATTGTTCTTGAGCACCACGTCGAAACCCGCCTTGGACTGCCCACGGTAGGTGATCCCGAAGCTCCAGCGAGGGATCCACCGCGGGGTCCACATCACGCCGAAGATGGGGGCGTAGTCCACGATGAGCTGCTGCTCCACCGTGGAGCCGATGTTGCCGGCGGCGTCGGCGTCGATCCAGACCGTACCGGTGAGCGCGGCGAGGGCGAGCACGCCGGCGCCCAGCCGCAACCCCTCCATGGGCTCCACCGCCCCGGCCACCTGCACCCCCACCACCTGGGTGCGGCTCTCGAGCAGGGCGAAAAACGGCTGGCCCGGCAGCGGCACCCGCGCCCGGGTCACCACCCCGGTGGGCAGGTAGAACGACATCCCGATCCAGACCCGATTGCGAAGCCACCCATCGAAGGGCAGCGGGATGGTGGCGCCGATGATCAAGCCGTAGGTGTTGTCCGCCTTGGGCGGCCGGATGCGGCGCAGGTTCTGCGACATCCCTAGATCGAAGTAGCCGAACAGGTAGCCCACCGTGAGCCGCTTGTTCTGCCCGCGGGTGAGGGCCGCCGGGTTGGCGTACACCGACTCGTAGTCCAGGGCATGGGCCGCCCCCGTCGCGCCCATGGCGCCGGTGCGCGCCCCGAAGCCGAAAAGCTCCGGGGCCGAGGCCTGCGCCCGCCCCGGCGCGCCCAGCAGGCCTCCGAGCAGCGCCCCCACGACAACGAGGGACTGCAGGCGCTGGCGCTGGCGCTGGCGCTGGCGCACACGCATACGCACACGCAGCTTCGCCCCCGCCCGCGCCACCTGCGCCGCCGAGCGCATCCGACCGTTGTCTCGTGTTCCACCCCGGTGCACCGCCCCCACAATACCAAAAACCACGGGAATCGTTCAGGGGGATGTCCCATCCCCCCCTCCCCATGCTTTCCGGGCTCATTTTCCGCGCTCAAGGTTCGCGAGGGCCCTGGCTCATCAGCCAGGGCCAGATCGTGGACAAGCACCGAGTCGTGAGGGCAAGGCTCACTTCTGGAGCTTCATCAGGTTCTCGCGGATGCGGTCGATGTCGGCGAGCCAGTCCTCGATGTCGTGCTCGTGCTCGAGCTCCTCCTCGAGGATGGTGGTGGCCATCTTGTAGGTGGAGTGGTCCTTGCCGTAGGTGAACTTGGCCAGCTCGTCGTAGCGACGGATGGCGCAGCGCTCCCCGTTGAGGTTCTGCTCGAGCACCTTCTCGATGTAGGGGTCCTCGGGGGCTTCGTAGTCGCAGCCGCTGTGTTTCATCCAGTCGGTCGGGGAAAGCAGCGGGGTGCCGCCGAGCTGATCGATGCGCTCCACCACCATCACGGCGTGGTTGAGCTCCTGGTCCGCATGCAAGAGCAGCTCCTGCTCGATGTCGCTGCGCATGGGCCCCTCCATGACCCGGGCCCCGATCCAGTACTGGTAGTAGGCCAGCCACTCCTCGGCCAGCGCCCCATTGAGCATCTCCAGCAGCTTGTCCACGTCCAGTTGCAAAATGTCTCTTCCTTGCTTGCCCATCTACTCCTCCGTCGTCTGGTGTGAAATGTCGATCTACACGCGCGACCCTGGGACGTTTGAGATCCATCGAGCCGCGCGTCGTATCCATCGTCTGGTCAGCCTGCTCGTCGCGTTGGTAACGACCGGAGGGCTTGTGCAAAAAGCGAACCACGACAAAGTGACACAGACGCCGTCGTCGATGCCGCATGCCAGTCTCCATCCAATCGTGATCATTGAGCTGTTGGGCTCACGAGGGCCCGCACCCCTGCTCCTGCTCGAGACCCATTTCGTTTACACCCGAAAACGGGATCCAGTTGGCCCGTATGCGGGACTTCCCACAGCGCAAAGCGGGCAAGGCGGGGCAAGGCGGCAAGGCGGGGACGGATCTCGAATTCTTCAATTCGCGGACGGGTCTGGCTATCGCGATCCGTCTCCAGTGGCGAGCAACGCGGCGACGAGGACGGGGTAGAGCAGCCAGAGGGTGGCCAGGAGCACCCGGCCGCCGGCCAGCCAGAGCAGCAGCCCCGCGGCGATGGCCAACCCGGCGTACAGCCAGCTTAGCTGCCGGCCCCAGCGGGTACCCTTGAGCAGGCCGACGCCGCCGGCCACCTGGGCCAGCAGACCGACCCCCGTGAGGGCGACGAGCAGCGCCAACCGCGTCGTGTCGGGTGGGGCCCCGCCCACGGTGACGGCCTCGGCGCCCAGCACGGCGACGAGCACGAGGATCTGGACGAGCAACCACGGGACCGTGAGCGCCCCCACCACGAGGTGGAGGATCCCGAGCACGGTGTCGCGCGTGGATCGGCGCGGCGCGGAGGGGGGGGCCGGAGCCGGTTCCGGGGTGGAGGGGTGCTCGGCCGGGGGCGAGGTCATGGCCGCTCCGTGCCCGAGCCCCCGGGAGGGGCGTCCGAGCGGTCTTTCGAATCCGCGGCTCGGGGCCCTCGTGCCGGAGCGCCCTCGCGGCGCCGATGCGGTGACAGCGCCCAGGCCTTGGGATACTGGCTGCGAACGCGCGGCGGTGACTCGCCCCGGACCCACTGCCCGACGCCGAGGATCCAACTCGTGAAGGGGGGACCCTCACCGGTGGACCTCCCATCGCCGCTCGGCGCCGCGCTCGGTGAGACCCCGGCCGGCCCTTCATGGCGCAGTAAAACCCAGCCCGGAGCATCGCAGCCCACGAGCTGATCCGGGGCGGGAAACACGTCCTGTCGCTTGAGGTACGCCCGCGCCCAAGCGGCGTCCAGCGTGATCACGTGCCGGGTGGCGTGCCCCCCGAAGGTCATGGCCGCGGGGGTCGAGGGCTTGGGCTGGCCCATGTTGGTGTGCAAAAGCAGCATCCCCTGGAACACGGCGGCCGGGATGGCGGGCGGCTCGAGCTGGCGGGGGACCACCGCCAGGTTGCTCACGTTGGGCTGCACCAGCCAGTACGGGTCGAACACCGCCACCGGGATGCCGAAGCGCTCCTCGAGGTGGCCAAGCCAGCGGGCGCGCTCGGCGCCCTTCACCAGCCGGGGATCCCAGCGCCGGCCCTGGCGGCGCGGGCCCCGGGGCGGCGGGCCGGGGCGATCGTCGCGCTGATGCGGCGGAGCGCTCATGGGGAGGGGCTCCTTTCGCCGTCCCGCGAAGGATTCAACGACAGAGGCCTCGAGCCCCGAAGCTTGTCGAGCACGGCGACGTAGAAGCCGCCCGTGTCGTTGTGGTGGGGCCACAGCCGCACGCTGCGGGCGAGGGCCGGATGGAAGCGTTGGCCCTGCCAGGCCGGGAGGCCGGGAGAGAGCCGGAGGCCGGGGACCTCCACCGGCCGCACGCGCAGCACCGGATCGTCGTCGGCTCCGGTGGCGCCGAGGTCCTCGAGCACCTCGTGCACCACCGACTCGTTTTCCTCGGGGGCGAAGGTGCAGGTGGCGTAGACCACCCGCCCGCCGGGCCGGCACAGATCCACGGCCCGCCGCAGGATGGCCCGCTGCAGCCCCCGCACCTGGGGCCGCCGCCGCTCGTCCTGGCGCAGCACCACCTTGGGGCTCTTGCGGACCGTGGCGTCGCAGCTACAGGGGACGTCCGCCAGCACCGCGTCGAAGCGCCCGGCGCCGTCGGGGAAGATGGCCCCGTCTTCCACCGTGGCCACCACGTTCAGGATCCCCAGCCGCTCGAGCACCCGGCGCACCGGGGCGAGCCGCGCCCAGCGGGCGTCATTGGCCACTACGGTGCCCTGGTTCTGCATGGCGACGGCGATCTGCGCGGTCTTGTTGCCCGGCGCAGCGCACAGGTCGAGCACGCGCTCCCCGGCGCGGGGATCCAGTAGCCGCACCGGCAGGAGCGCGGCCTCCTCTTGCACGGCGTAGTGCCCCAGGGCATAGGCGGTGGTGCGGCCCGGGCTGCCGGCGTCCGCGGGCCAGCGATAGGCTCCCGGCGCCCAGGCGATGGGCTCGAGCTCACAGCCGTTCTCGGCGCGCAGGGTCTGCACCAGGGCGTCGCCGGTGGTGCGCAGGGGGTTGGCCCACAGGGTCACGGGTTGAGGGGTGAGCAGCGACGCCCGAAACCCGGCCCAGCAGTCCACGATCTCGCGGTAGCGCTCGTAGTAGCCGATGGAATCGGCCGCGCTCAACCGCGGATTCGAATCCACCGCGCCATCCATCCCAGCTCGCCTCCCTACTTGAGCGCCTCGCCCTTGCCGGCGTAAAAGTCCCTGGAAAAGCTCAGCATCTGCGTGGCCTCCGGCGGCAGGGTCTGCCGGCCCTCCACCATGAAGGTGGCGATGTTGCGGCCCACGCCCGGGCCGAGCATGAAGCCCTGACCACACATGCCCACCGCGAGGAAGAAACCCTCCACGGGGGTCTGATCCACGATGGCCGCGCCGTCCGGGGTCATGGGGTACAGACCCCTCCAGACCCGCCGGATGAGCAGGTTGCGCAGCCGCGGCATGAGCTCGATGAGCCGCCGGGTCACCACCGGGAGGAACTCGGAGGTGGCTTCGCGGTCCTCCCCGATGATCAGCTCGCGGGGGGTGTAACAGAAGATGACCTGCCCCTCGTGGGTCTGGCCGAAGTAGAAGTTCGCGGTGCGTCCCTCCGGGCCGGGGCGCAGGTCCACCACCAGCGGGTCGAGGAAGGGCGCCACCGGCGCCGAGATGCCCGCCTCGTGGCTGTCCGGCGTCACCGGCACCTCCAGATCCACCAGGGCCCCGACGGCCCGGGCCCGCGCCCCGGCGGCGTTGAGCACCAGGGGGGCGTCGTAGCGGCCGCGCGCCGTGTCCACCCCCTGGACGCGCCCGCCCACCACCCGGATCGCGGTCACCGGCTCCTGGTACAAGAAGGTGGCGCCGCGCTGCTCGGCGGCTCGGCGGAAGGCGTCCGCCGCCAACAGGGGGGACACCTGCGCGTCGCCGGGGGAGTCGGTCCCGCCGCGCAGCCCCTCGCGCTGGATGCCCGGCACCCGGCGGGCCACGGTGTCCGCGTCCACCCACTGGATGTCCAACCCGAAGGAGTGCTGCACGGGCAGCAGGCTCTTGAGGGTCGTCTCCACCACCTCGGTGTACACCGGGAACACGTAGCCGCCGGGCTTGTAGCCCACCGAGACGCCGTGCACGTCCTCCCAGGTGCGAAAAAGCTCCAGGCTGTCCTGACAGAGCAGGATCTTGGCCGGATCCGAGTGCGTGGCCCGCACCCCGCCGATGGCGGCCTTGTGCTGCCCTTGCCCCGGCGCAGCGAGCTCCTCGATGACGCCGACCTTCAACCCCTGATCGGCCAGGAAGTAGGCCGCCGGCAGCCCTACGGAGCCAGCGCCGATCACGATGGCGTCGAAGTGGCTCATCGGTCTTTTCCCCCTCCCCCTCCGCCTCCCCCGACTTCGGAGCCGGAGCCGGAGCCGGAGCCGGAGCCG
>CAYFWA010000032.1:0-21026 GCA_964346625.1 uncultured Myxococcales bacterium | reverse complement strand
CGGGATGGATCGGCGTCCCGAGTGCAGAGTTTATTTTGACCCGCTCCCTTAGCGTAGCCCAACGTGGCGACACGTCAAAGGCAGGGGAGCGGGGGGGGTGAGGCGGTGGCCTCCTCGGATCGGGCCTTGCTGGGCTACTGCAGGGCCGCCGACAGCTCCAGGCTGGCGGCGGTCACCCCACCGAGCTCCACGGTCACGAGGTGGACCCGGTCCACGGTGCCGCCGACTGCCGGGATGACCAGGGTGTCGGCCGCCCCGGACATCTCGAAGCTGCCGGTGACGGCCTGATCCGGTGCGCCGTCGGGGTGGGCCGCCCAGCGGAAGGTCAGGTCCTGCCACTGCGCCGAGTCGAGCTGAATCTCCACGGCGGCGCCAGCGCCCACGCTGAGCTGCAAGCCGAAGTGGTAGCTGGCGTGGGGCTGGACGTTGCGGGTGATGGGGGACTGGGGCAAGGCCAGGGCGAAGGAGGCGATGGGGTCGAGGTCGAGCCCCGTGTAGCCGAATCGCCCGTCGTCCACCGCGGGGGCGTCCAGGTAGTTGGCAAGCGCCCAGTCGCCCAGCAGCGTCTCGAAGGTGTCCAGCTCGCCCAGATCCCCCAGGGTGGCGTCGATGCCGACGATCCCATCTTCGGTCTGCTCCACCAGCGCCGTGAGGAAGCTCACCCCGAAGCGCTCGAGCAGGTAGCCCCCGAACAGGAAGCCGGCGCCATAGTGAAAGCCCGGGTTGTCCGCGGTGAGGGTCTGGTTGGGGTTGTCCAGGTAGTCGGGCACCCACGTGTCGAGATCGCCGAGGTAGCCGCTGTGGAGCATGGCCGCCTCCGCCAGGATCTCCTCCACCCAGTTGCGCTCGTCGGTGTCGTGGGCCAGGTGGATCAGGTGCACGAACTCGTGGGCGATCACTCCCAGCACGTAGTCGCTGGTGGGCACGTTGCGCACCCCATCCAGATACAGGATCTCGGCCTGGTTCGAATGGGTGCCCCCCAGCACGTCCTCGCGCCGGATGAAGCCGTCGAACTCGCTGCCCGAGTAGCTGCCGAGCTCGTAAAACAGCAGATACACCCGATCGTTGCCGTCCACGTCGGTGGGCTCGCCGAAGGCGGTGGTGGTGCGCTCGAAGATGCCCTGCGAGGCGTCCGCGGGGGTGGCCCGGTCGAAGGCCTCGAGCACCTCCTCGGCCTGGGCCTGGCTCATGTCGGACTGCCAGATCCCCTCTTCCACCCAGACGATGCCGTGGTCGCCGGCCGCGGCGCAGTGAAACGTCCGGCTGGGGTAGCCGGGAGGCATCACCGTGAGATCGTAGACCACGAAGTCCTGCGTGTCCGCCGGGCAGCTCGTTTGGCCCCCGTCGGGCCCGGCGTCGACGCTGCCGCCATCCGGGGCGGAGCCATCCGCCCCGGCGTCCACCCCGGCGTCCGGCGTCGGGCCCCCGTCATCGTCGCCGCAGCCGGCGCCGGATCCGGTGACGACGGCCAGCGCCAGTGCCAGCGCGCTGCCCAGCAGGGAAGGACAAAACAGAGACAGAGACAGGGAACGAGACGACGGTTGCATCGGGGACTCCGGGTGGGTTGATTCCGGGTTGAGTCTGGGTCGAGAGTCTGGGTCGAGCCAGCGCCAGCGAGCCCTGAGAGGGCCAAAGCCTGAAGTGACTGTGGGGGACGCCAGGGCCGACGTCAAGGCGGCGAGTGTCAGTGGACTAGAGCAGGTGCGCCGTCGGGGTGGGCTGTCCGCTACCGGATCCGGAACAGTCGCAAGAAAAGATCCACCTCTTCGGGGTGGGCCTCCACCTGCAGGGTGAGGGTGCCGGGCGCGGTGGCCTGCACGCGGACGTACTCGGCGCCCCCCACGCGGATGGCCTCGTTGACCGCGGCCACCTCGCGCACCACGGGCCCGGTCTTTTCCACCATGCCCCCGAAGCGCTCGAACATGGAGGTGCCTCGCTGACGTCCGGTGATCGGGTCGATGGTGGTGGGCAGGAAGTTGTAGCGGGGATCGGTGTTTAGCGGCTCGTCCTGCGCGTCCACGCGATCGTCCACCATCAGAGCGGTGTACCACCGGGTGGCCAGAGAGACCACGTCCATTCCGCTGGCCTGCTCGACGGAGGCTTCGCCCAGCAGCGCGGAGTCCACCAGGGCCCGCAGCCAGGGCACACCGGGGGAGGCGGCCAGATCCACTGTGCCGTCGGGCAGCAGCGCGTCCCCGCCGGCCTGGTCGTACAGGTAGCGCAAAAGCAGATA
Organism: uncultured Myxococcales bacterium; assembly: GCA_964346625.1. Taxonomy (GTDB): domain Bacteria; phylum Myxococcota_A; class Polyangia; order HGW-17; family JAJRWW01; genus CAYFWA01. The sequence continues at coordinate 18,793 of CAYFWA010000032.1, read as the reverse complement.
CGCCCCGCCGTACAGCTCGGGCCGGTTCGAGTAGTAGCCCCCCGGGCTGAGCACCAGGTCGTTGATGGACATGTGATCCCAGACGTTGAGGGCAGACATGTTGATGAAGAAGATCCCGGCGTGGTAGCCCGACAGATCCTGGGCCAGGCCGCTCAGGCCCTCGGTGACGTAGACCGACTCCGTCCCCGCGAGCTGTTCGTTGAGCAGGTACTTGCGGTAAAAGTAGATGGCGTGCTGAAACTCGTGGGCCAGGGTCTCCAGGATGGCCCGGGGGGTGCCCGTGTGGGGATTCAGCAACTGGGGGGGCGTCACGTAGAGCAGCTCCTGATCGTTGGCCGCCACGCCGCTCGGGCGCAGCGCCGGGTCGGTGACCAGGTCATAGGGGTTGACGAAGGCGGTTCCCGTCTCGGCCACCAGGGGGGAAAACAGCACCGTGACCCGCCCATCGGCGTTCACGTCGGACTCCTGCCCGAAAAACTGCCGCAGCCGCGGCAACACCACCTGCTCGAAGCCCAGGGCGATCTCCTCCAGATCCGAGCCGTCGAGCGTCAGGGACGGATCCGTGGTGCGGTCCAGGCAGATCACCAGGGCGTCGGAGACCAGCAGCACCGAGGCGTCCACGGTCTGTATCCCCGTGGGCGTGCCGATCTCGAAGGGCAGGGTGTCCCCCGCCGCGGGCGGCGGGGGGGGCAGCGGTGGGACCGGTAGCTGTCCGCGGGGCACGGGCTGACCGGCGAGCCGCTGCCGCAGCTCCGCCAGGGCGTCGTAATCGAGGCCGCACGTCACTACGGCGGGACCCACCGCGGGCGGCGGGGTGGCGGATGGTGCCACCCCCGAGGAGGCCGCGGGCGCGAGCGCTGCGCCACCGGCGAGCTGTCCGCGGCGACGGCGCTGATTCGCGGCCTCGGTGACGTGGATGGACCACTCCCGCTGGCGCTGCAGGGCGCGGGCGCGGGACTGGACCATCACCAGGAAGGCCTCGTCACCGCCCGGCGTGGCCAGGGTGACCTCGGCCACGCCCGAGGCGTCGGCCTCCACGTCGTGCAGCGACCCCAACTCCATCGATAGCGGCGCGGGATCGGCGTCCGGCGCCGCGTCCACCATCTGCGCGTCCACCGCGGCGTCGGGGGCCCCGGCAGCGTCGTCGCCGCACCCCGCCGCGCCGGGCCCCGCCGCCAGGAGCCCCACCAGGGCCACGGCGGCCAGGGTCCCTCCGCCGCGGAAAGCGCCCACGTCTGTCGATTGGATCTCTGGGGTGCAACCCTCGTCGATGTGCATGCTCACCTCCGGCCGGGGCGCTACCCCTTGACGCGGGCGTGGGCTTCCACGAGGCCGGGGTGCTCGGGCTTGATCTCGAGCCCGCGCTCGAACATGTTCACGGCCTTCTTGGTCTCGCCGAGCTGCTCGTGGACGAGGCCGAGGTTGTAGTAGACGTCGGCCTTGGACAGCCCGGTGGCCTCCTCGTCGATGTTCTGCAGGAGCATGGCCCGATAGATGCGGCGGGCCTTTTCCCAGTCCTGCTGGCTCATGGCGAGCTTTCCAAGGGCGATCACCACCGGGGTGTAGGTGGTGTCGATGCGGTAGGCCGCGTCGTACTCCTTGGCGGCGGTCTCGAGGTCACCCCGCGCCTCGGCGATGGCGCCGAGCTTGTGGTGGTAGGGCGCCAGCTCCTTGGAGCGGCGCCGGGCCTTGGAGGTGGACTCGATGAGGCCGCGGAAAAGCGGCTCCGCCTCGTCCAACCGGCCCGCCACGTAGTACAGGTGACCCAGCGGCGCGAGGATCTTGGGGTCCTCCGGGGCGAGCTGGAGCGCCCGCTCGAGGTAGGGCAACCCGGATTCGGGCTGACCCAGCCGATCGGCCCACAGGGTGCCGAGCTCCACCAGATACCCCTGCCGGGCCTCCTCGTCGGTGGTGTGCTGCACGCGGAGGTCGAGCAGGCGGGCCACCTCCGCCCAGTCGCCCTTTTCGCGGGCCATGGCCTCGAGCGCCTCGAGGGCTTCGCCGTGGTCGGGCTGATACTGCAGGGCCTGCTGATAGTGCGGGTAGGCCCCCGCGGGGTTTTCCAGCTCCGCCTCCACCCGGCCCATGCGGAAGTACAGCTCGGCCGCGTCCGCCCCCTCGGGCCCCAGGGCGGCGGCCCGGGCGAGGACCTCCTTGCACAGATCCCAGCGCTCGGCTCGCTCGTGGAGCCGCGCCAGGCCGTTGAGCGCCGTGACGTTGTTGGGGTCTTTGGCCAGGATCTCCTCGAGGATCTCACTGGCGGCCTCCGGGCTCTCCAGCCGCTCCTCCCACAGCCGGGCGATCTGCACCAGGGTTTCCACCTCCCGGCCGCTTTCCCCGATGGCGCCGAAGTGCTCCCCCTTCTTTTTGAGGATGTCCACCAGGTCGTACCAGCGCTCTCCCTTGGCGAGGATGCGCTCCAGCTCGTCGTAGGCCGCCAGGTGGTTCGGGTCCACCGTCAGGATCTGGTGCCAGTAGTCGAAGGCCTCGTCCATGTTCTCGAAGCGCTGCTCGGCGAGCCGGGCGAGCTTCTCGAGGGTCGGCACCTGGGCCGGGCCCGGCTCCTGGGCGGTGAGGCGACGGAGCAGAATGTCTTGCACCGCGCTCCAATCCTCCTGGGAGGCGAACAGGTCCTCCAGCGCGTTGAGCGCCACCTCGTCCTCGGGCTCCACGTCTAGGCAGTCGCGGTAGGCGTCCGCCGCTCGCTCGGGGTCCTGAACCTGCTCGCGCAGCAGGGCGCCGATGCGGTGGCGCAGCGGCAACGCCTCGGCCGGATCCAGGGCGTTGCGGGCCTTGCGCTCCAGCACCGCGATGAGCTCGTCCCAGCTCTCGGCGGCCTCGTAGAGGCGGATCAGGGCCTCCTGCGCCCGGGGGTCGGTCTCGTCCTGCTCGGCGATGGCCTGCCAGGCCGCGGCCGCGGCCGCGGGGTCGGACAAAGCGTTTTCCGCCAGATCCGCCACCTCGGCCAGGATCTCCTTTTTGGTCTCCAGGTCGTACTCCACCTCGGCCTTGCGTTTCAGGATGTCGATGAGGGGCTCGATCTCGCTGAGGTTGCGGTAGATCGCCTCGATGCTTGCCAGAACGTCGGGGTGCTCGGGCTCCTTGGCCAGGGCGCGCTGGTAGTAGTGCTTGGCGCGGGGCAGGTCCCCGAGCTTGTTTGCATCCCAGTTGGCACACTTGAGCGACAGGTTGAGCTCGACGCTGTCATCGAGGTCCTCGCGCTGCAGGATGTTCTCCAGCACCGCCGCCCCTTCGGCCCAGCGCCCGAGCTGCTCGGCCAGCCGCTCCACCTCCTCGAGGTATCGCGGCTCGTCCGGGCGCTGGATCAGCGCGTGGCCGAGGGCGTCCATGGCGCGGGCGGGATCGCCGAGCTGGTGCTCCGACAGCTCAGCGATGCGCTCGAGGAGCTGGGCCCGATCGAAGGGGTCCTCCAGGAGCTCGAGACGCTTCCAGGCGAGCCAGGCCACGCGCTCGTGGTTCTCGGCGGCCTCGTAGATGGGCTCCAGGATGTCGGTGACCTGCTCGGCGCACGCGGGAACCTCCAGCAGCTCCTCGAGGGCAGCCAGGGCCCCGGCGTGCTGGGGCTCGCGGTCCAGCACGTCGCGCAGCGCCTGCAGGGCGCCGTCCACGTCCTCGAACTGCTGTCGGCGCAGCGTCCCCAGGCGGAACAAGAACGCGGCTTGGGCTTTGGGGTCGGCCACGGTGTCCACCTGTCGCTGGAGCACGGTGGCGAGCTCGTCCCACTGCCCCGTGCGCTCCAGGAGCCGGTCCAGGGCGGCCAGGGGCTCGGTCTCTTCGCCCGAGTAGTCCAGGGCGCGCCGGTACTTCTCGATGGCGCGCTCGTCGCTGCCCAGCGCCTCCTCGTAGACCCGCGCCAGGGTCAGGGTGAGGCGCCGCCCGAGATCGTCTTCGTAGACGTCGTCGAGCTTGCCCTCGTACAGGGCGGTCAGCTCCTCCCAGGCGCCCAGGGCCTGCGCGAGGCGCTCGAGGTGCCCGGTGACCTCGGCGTCGGCGGGCTCCTCGCGGAAGGCTTGGCCGTAGGCTTCGAAGGCGGCGCGGTCGTCCGAGCGGCCCTCTTCGTGCAAGGCGGCGAGCTTTTTGAGCAGCTCCACCTTGGTCAGGGGATCCATCTCCGACTCGACGCGGAGTTGCAGCACCTCCGCCAGGGGCTCGAACTCCCCTGCGGCGCGATACAGGGGCTCGAGCACCCGGGCCGCCGGCTCCCGGGCCTCGTCCTCGCGCACCAGGGCCTCGAGGGCCTGCCGGGCGTCGCCATAGGTCGGATCTTCCTGCAGGACCTTCTCGTAGCGCTCGATGGCGCCCATCCGCTCGTCCATCTCGTGCTGCAGGACCCAGCCGGCGCGATACTGCAGGTCGTTGCGTTGCGCCGCGTCGGGGGTCAGGGCGATCTGCCGATCGAGCACCTCCAGCAGCTCCGGCCAGTTCTTCTCGGCGGTGTAGAGCCGGTTGAGGGCCATCAGGGCGTCCATGTCGTCCGGATCCTCGTCCAACACGCTGCGGTAGGCCTGGATGGCGTCGAAGGGCTCTTCCAGCTTGGCCTCCAGCACGTAGGCCATCTGGAAGATCACGGTGCGGCGCTCCTGAGCGTCCACCAGGGACTCGATCTTGCGCTGGTAGATGCCCACCAGCTCCGTCCACTGCTCCGCCGCGAGGTAGAGCCGCTCCAGCGAAGCGATGGCGACCTCGTCCGTGTCGTCGATGGTCAGCAGCTGGCCCAGGGTCTGGATGGCCTCCTCGGGCTTTTCCAGCGTGCTCTCCTGGATCTCGGCGATCTTGTAGTAGCAGTCCTTGGCGTCCAGGGGGTCGGGGGACAGCTCGGCCTTCTTGCGCAGGATATTCACCAGCTCCTGCCACCGGGTCAGCGCGGGCAGCAGCCGCTCCAGGGCGTTGAGCGCGGGCTCGCTGTCTTCCCGCACTTCGAGCAGCTTGAAGTACGCCTCCGCGGCCGCGGCCGGGTCGGCCTGCTCCTCTTCGTGGATGCGAGCGATCTTGAGCCAGATGGACGCCTGCAGCTCGTAGTCGTAGCTGTCGGCGATGCCCTCCTCGAGCACGCTCACCAGCTTGCCCCAGTCCTGGCGCTTGGCGGCGAGCGCCTCCAGGGACTGCAGCACGTCCGGGTCGCTCACGTCCTCGCGCCACGCCTTGGCCATGGCGTCGAAGGCGCGCTCGAGGTCGCCGCTGCGGTGCTCGTGGATGGAGGCGATCTCGCGCAGGATCTCCACCCGGCGCACCTGGTCGTCGATGGACGACAGCTGGGTCTCGTAGACCACGATCTGCTTTTTCCAGTCGTCCAGGGCCTGATAGATGGGCTCCAGGATCTGGGCGACGCGGAAACGCTCGTCTTCGTTTTCCAGCAGCCGCTCCAAAGCGGCGATGGCGTCGGGGTTGCCCGCCTCCAGCCGCAAGACCTCCTCGTAGGCGTCGATGGCGGCGGCCACGTCATCCAGCTTCTCTTCGAACAGCCCGCCGAGGCGCAGCTTGATGGGGATGATCTCCCCGGGGGTCGCCACGAACTCGAGCTGGCGGTGCAGCAGCTCCACGAGGTCTGTCCAGCGCTCTTGCTGGACGAAGAGCCGATCCAGCGCGTTGACGGCCCGGCGGTCGTTGTCCCCCACTTCGAGCACCGCCCGGTAGGCGTCGATGGCCTCGTCGAGGTTGCCCAGCGCCTCCTCCCAGATGGTGCAGATGCGGAACAGGAGCTGCTTGCGGTCCTCGGGCTCGAAGGCCGACTCGGCGGCGTCGCGGTAGACGTCCAGCAGGTCGTGCCAGCGCTCCGACCGCGACAGGATCTGCTCGAGGGCCTGGAACACCCCCTCGCGCTCCCGATCGAAGTTGAGCACTCGCAGGTAGAACTCCTTGGCCTTGTCCACGTCGTCGAGCCGCTCGTCGTAGATGCGCGCGAGCTGCTCGCCCACCACCAGGGACGTCTCGGACTCGTCGAACACCTCCTCGAGATAGTCCGAGAAGATCTCGGCCAGCTCCGCCCACTTCTCCTGAATCCCCGCGAGGCGGGTGAGCTGCTCGCGGACCTTGCGCTCCTCGGGCAGCTCGCGAAACAGCTTGCCGTACCAGACGAAGGCCTGGTCCAAGTCCTCGAGCTGCTCTTCGTAGAGCATGGCGATCTTGCGCGTAATCTGGGGCTTTTGCTCGGGATCCATGGCCGTCTCGTGACGGATCTTGTAGATCTCGATGAGCGGCTCCCAGCTCTGCCGGGCGGCGTAGATGGGCTCGAGGATCTCGGCCGCGTCTCCGCGACGATCCTCGTCGTCCAGGTAGCGCTCGATGGAGTCGATGGCGTCGGCGTGGAAGGGATCGCCGCCGATGGCGGCCCGGTAGTTTTCCAGCGCCCGATCGGGCTCGTCGAGCTGGTGGCGCAAGATGGTCCCGAGCTGGTAGCGCAGGGCGACGGCCTCTTCGAGGGTCTCGATGTGTTGGAAACGGGACTCGATGAGGTCGGCGAGGTCGGCCCAGCGCTCGCTTTTCGCGTAGAGGCGCTCGAGGGCCCCGGAGGCCTCTCGATCCGTGGGGTCGAGCTCCAGCACCTGCTCCCAGCACTGGCTCGCCTCCTCGATGCGGTCGAGGTACTCCTCGCACAGCCCCGCCGCCCGCGCCAGGTAGGAGCGCCGCAGCTCGGGGCTGTCGGCCTCCAGGTCGGCGCGGGAGCGGTAGATGCTCAGCAGGGGCTCCCAGTCCTCGGTCTGAACGTAGATCTGTTCCAGGGCGTCCAGCGCCCGGGGATTTTCCGGGTCGTTGTCCAGCACCTGTTTGAAAAAGGCGCGGGAGGTGTCGAGATCCTGCAGGTGCATCCGGGAGATCTCGGCCACCGAGAGGCGGACCTGCTCCTGGAGCTGGGCGTCCAGGATGTCTCCGGCCACCTCCTTGTAGAGCCCCACCAGGTCCTCCCACCGCTCCTCCTGGGCGGTGAGGCGCTCCAGGGCGCCGAGGATGTCACGCAGGGTCGGCTCGGACAGGGCCTCCTTGAGCGCCAGCCCGTAGGAGTCGAAGGCCGCGCGGGTGTCGCCGAGGCCGGTCTCCTGGATCTCGGCGATGCGCATGTAGTGGGCCACCTTCTCGGCGGGATCGGCGGTGTTCTCGGCCTTGAGCTGGTAGATGTCGCACAGCTTCTCCCAGTTGGCCTCGGTGTTGTAGATGGGCTCGAGGATCTCGGCCGCCTGCATGGCCAGCAGGCTGTCTTCGAGCATGAGCTCCAGGGCCGCACGCGCGTCCTCGTGCCCGCGGTCGATCTCCAGCACCTGGTTGTAGCGATACAGCGCGCGCTCGGGATCGTCGATCCGGCTGTGCAGCAGATCCCCCAGCCGGTAGGTGATGGCGACCCGCGCCTGCTCGTCCTCGGTCAGGTCGAGCTCGCGCTCGAGCATCTCCAGCAGATCATTGTAGCGCGAGGCCTGCTCGTAGAGCCGCGCCAGGGCGCGGATGGCCTGCAGGTCGTCGGGCTGCTCGTCGAGCACGGTCATCCAGGCCGCACACGCCTCGTCGCGGTCCTCCAGGGCCTCCTCGTAGAGCATGGCCACGCGACCGAGCAGCGCCCGGCGCTCTTCGGCGTCCGCCGACAGCTCCACCCGGCGCTTGAGGATGCCGATGAGATCCGCCCAGCGCTCGTTTTGGAAGTACAACCGCTCCAGGCTGTCGAGGGCGGGCTCCTCCTCGGGGTCGAAGTCCACCAGCTCCTGGTAGGTCTCGATGGCCGCGGAGGTGTCCTCCAGCGCGGTCTCCTGGATCTCGGCGATCCGGTACAGCAGCGACTTTCGCCGCTCGCCGTCGTCGGCCCACTCCACCTCCTGGCGCAGGATCCCGATGAGGTTGACCCAGTCTCCGGCCGCCTCGTAGAGCCGCCCGAGGGCCTCCGCGGCGGGCTTGGCCATCTCCAGGTTCGACGGATCCTTGTCCAGCAGCTCCCGATACCACCGGGTGGCCTGCTCGGGGTCGGCGAGCTGCTGCTCGTACAGCCGCGCCAGCCGCATCATGAAATCGTCCTGCAGCGCGGTGTCGGAGGGATCGGTGGCTTGCAGGCCTTCCTGCCACACCGCCGCCGCGTCCTCCCACCGCTGGGAGGCCTCGATGAGGGTCTCGAGGGCCTCGCGGACCCGCGGGTCGCTGGGCAGCACCGACAGCGCTCTGCGCCAGGTCTGGAAGGCCGCGTCGGGGTCCAGAAGCTCGCTGCCCTGCAGCTCGGCGATGCGGGCCAGCAGCTCCACCGAGGCGTGCTCGTCGGGAGCCGCCTCGAGCTGCACCTCCAGGATCTCCACGAGCTGCTGCCACTGGGCGCTGGCTTCGTAGCGCGGCTCCAGGATGCTGGCTACGCGCTGGCGCAGCGCCGACTGATCGAGCAGGGCCTCCAGCGCGGCCATGGCGCCCGCGTGGTCCTCGTCCTGGGACAAGACCTCGGTGAACAGATCCACCGCCCCGTCGGCGTCGTCGAGCTTGTCGGCCAAAAGCTGCCCCCGGCGGAACTGCAGCTCGGCGAGCTGCGTCGGCTCCTCGGTGAAGCCCAGCTCCAGGGACAGCAGGGCCTCGAGCTCGGCCCACCGCTCGCTGCTCTCGTAGAGCCGCTCGAGGGCCTCGAAGGCCTGCGCGTTGCCTGGCTCGAGCTCCAGGATCTGACGGTAGGCGCGAATGGCGGCGTCGTTGTCGCTGAGCACGTCCTCGTTGATGGAGCAGATCTGAAACAGCAGCGCCTTTTGCGCCTCGGGCTCCGAGACGAGCTCCACCCGCCGGTTGAGCAGGTCCCGCAGCTCCTCCCACTGTCCGGCGTCTTGCAGGATGCGGTGCAGGGCGTTGAAGGCGCCCTCGTGGGACTCGTCGAGCGCGAGCACCTGCCGATACCAGCCGCGGGCATCCTCCAGGTCCCCGAGGTTGTCGTCGTAGGTACGGGCGATCTCCCACGCCAAGGCTTGCTGCAGCTCCGGCTCGCGCTCCTCGTAGCCCGCGGCATACAGCTCGATGAGGGCGGGGAAGTCCTGCAGCATGTCGGCCAGGGTCCGCAGCTCCGCGCGGTTCTCTTCGTCGTGGGGGGCGATGGAGAACACGCGCTTGGCGTTGTCAAAGGCCTTCTCCGCGTCACCGAGCCGGCGCCCGTAGATCACCGACAGCCGCTTCATCAGCTCGAGCTTCTCGTGATCGTCCTGCTCGGCGGCGAGCAGGATCTCCAGCGCACGACCGAGCTGCTGCCAGTCCTCGGTGGCCTCGTAAAACGGCGCCAGCACCCCCGCCACCTCCACCGTGTGCTCGCCCTCGGGCACCAGGAATCGTTCCAGGGCGGCCACGGTGGCGCGGTGCAGGGGGTCGTGCGAAAGCGCCTGCTTGTAGTAGTCGATGGCCTGCCGCGGCTGCTCCAGGCGCTGCTCGTACAGCTCGCCCAACCGGAACTCCAGCGACACCACGGCCGTCTCCTCCTCGGTCAGCCGGAGCTGGCGCTCGAGGACGGCGGCCAGCGCGGGCCAGTCCTGGCGCTCGGTGTGCAGCTTCTCCAGCGCGCGCAGCGCCCGCAGGTTGGAGGGCGCGAGCTCCAGGATCCGGTCGTAGACCTCCACCGCCGCGTCCAGGTCCTTGCGGATGTCCTCCTGGATGGTGCCGGCCTTGAACAGGATCTCCAGCTTGGCATCCAGCTCCGGCTCCAGCGCCACCCGCCGATCGTAGACCTCCAGCAGGTGTGGCCAGTCCTCGAGGGCTTCGTAGATGCGCTCCAGCGCGAGCAGGGCGTCCAGATCCTCGGGCTCGAAGCCCAGGATCGCTTCGTAGTGGCGCTGGGCCGCGGCCGGTTGGTTCAGCTGCTCCAGCGTGAGCTGGGCGAGCTTGCGATACAGGGCCACCTGGGCCGCCTCGTCCTCCAGCTCCCCGACGCGCTGCTCGTAGAGCTCCACGAGCTTGTCGTAGCGGTCGCTCTCGGCGGCTAGCCGCTCGAGCTCGGCCACCAGGCCGGGGTCCTCGGGCGACAGGGCGTAGGCCCGGGCGCACCAGTCGAAGGCGTTGTTCTTGGAGCCGAGCTTCTGCTCGCAGATCTCCCAGATCCGTTGCATCAGCTCGAGGCGCTGGGCGTCCCCTTCGGCGTGGCCGAGCAGCACCTCGTAGGTGGACAGCAGCCGGGGCCACTTCTGGGCCCCCTCGTAGATGGGCACCAGGGCTTGGGCCGCGCGGAGGTTGTCGGGCTCCACCGACAGGATCCGCTCGTAGGCCTTCACCGCCCGGTCGGGTTTGTCCAGCTTCTGGGTCCAGGTGTCGGCCACCTTGAAGTACAGGGCGACCCGGGTCTCGTCGTCCGCGGCGCGATCCGCCGCCTGGTGCAGGGTCTCGATGAAGTCGGGCCAGTTCCCCTGCTCGGTGAACAGCTCCTCGAGGGCCCCCCAGTCTCCGGCGCTGGCGTACAGGTCCCGCAGCACGCGCATGGCCTTGCTGTGGCCGGGGCGAAGCTGCAGCACGCGGTTCCAGGTCTCGATGGCGCGGCCCGGAGACCCGATGCGATCTCCCCACAGGGCGCCCAGCCGCTCGAGCAGCGGCACCGCCTCCTCGTCGGTGGCCATGGCGAGGCGCCGCTCGAGCATCTCGGCCAGGGCCGGGTACCGTCGCTCGCGTTCGTACAGGGCGATGAGCGACTCGATGGCCTCGGGATCGTGCTCGTCCACCTCCAGCAGCCGGTTCCAGGCGCTGATGGCCGCCTTGGGGTCACCCAGGCGCTTTTGGGACAGCTCCGCCATCTCCAGCAGCAGGGGGCGCTGCTGCTCGGGCTCGAGCTGCTCGAGCTCCCGCTCGTAGAGGCCGAGCAGGCCACGCCAGTTGCGCCGCCGCTGATAGATGTCCTTGAGGGTGGACAGGGCCTCCTCGTTGCGGGGGTCGATCTCCAGGATCTGCTCCAGGGGATCGATGGCCTTGTTCGGGTTGGTGAACTTGTCCATCCACAGGGAGGCGATGCGCTGCAGGAGCGCTTTCTTTTCCTCCTCGTCTCGGGTGGCCTCCGCCTGCTTGCCGAGCACGCCGATGAGGTCGTTCCACCGGTTCATGCTCTCGTACTTGTCGGCGAGGGCCTCGAGGACGGCCTGATTCCCCTCGTCGATGGCCAGGATGGCGTTGTAGGTGTTGATCACCATGACGTCGAGGTTGAGCTTGTCGCGGTAGATCTCCACCATCTCGGTGAGCACGGCGACCTTCTGTTCCACGGCGTCTTCGGGCAGCGCGGCCTCTTCCTCTTTGAGAATCTCCAGCAGCGCGTTCCACTTCTCCGCCGCCTTGTACAGCCGCTTGAGGGCCGCCTTGGCCTCGGGGTCGTCCTTGCGCTGGCGCTGCACCCCCTTCCACAGATCGATGGCCTTCTCGGGATTGTCGGCCTTGTTTTCCGCGATGTCGGCCATCTCGATGGCCAGCTCCAGCTTCTCGTCGGGATCGCGGGTCAGCCGCTGCGCTTGCTGTAGCAGCTTCAACAGCTCCTGGGGCTGCTCCTGTCGCGCGTAGTAGGCCCGGTAGAAGTCCAGGGCGATGGGGCTGGTGGGCTGGGCCTTGCGGACCCGGTCGAAGTAGGGCTCGGCCTGCTCCAGGTCATCCACCTTCTTCCACCACAGCATTCCGATCTGGATGTACATCCCCAGATCGGGCTCGCCACGCCGCGCGGCCAGCGCGTTTTCGTAGATCTGGATGAGGTCTTCCCAGTTTTCGTCCTCCTGGTAGGCATCCGCCAGCGCCTTGAGGGCCAGGGGGTGGGCCGGGTCGGCCTCCAGGACCTTGCGGTACTGTTCCTTCATCCCGTCGCGGTCGCCGAGCTGGGTCCCGAGGGTGCGCCCGAGGGCCATGTGTACGGCGTAGCGGAGCTCCGGCTCGTCCAGCCGATCCAGGCGCTCGCGATACAGCGCGATGAGGTCGTCCCAGCGCTCCTCGCGCCGCAACAGCCGATCGAGGTGGGTGGCGCTCTTGGTGTGGGTCGGATCCACGTCCAGGCTCTGGCGCAGATACTGCTCCACTTCCTGGGAGCCCGGCACGTTCTTTTGATAGATCTCGGCTACGCTGCGGTACAGGCTGGTGGTGAGGGCCTTGTCGGTGGACGCCTCCGCCTCGTCCAGGTACTTCTGGACGATCTTCTCCCAGTTTTCGCGCACCAGGTTGATGTGCGACATGCGCTCTTCGGCGCCGCTGTCGTCTGGCTTGAGCTCCAGGATCTCCTGGTAGCAGCGGATGGCGCCGGCCTCGTCGAGCAGCTCGTCTTCCAGCAGCCGACCCCGGCGGTAGAGCAGATCCGCGCGTGCCTCCTCGTCGCCCTCGATCAGCACCTCCTCCAAGTCCAACAGCTTCAGGCTGGTCTCGGCATAGCCGGCGGCGCTGAGGCGCTCGACGGTCCCGGCGATGAGCTTGGCGATGGCTGGGCCATCGTCACCGTCGTACTCCGTGACGAGGGTTTCGAGCTTGTCCAGAACGTCCGAGCGCTCCGGTTCCTCTTCCAATCGCGCGAGATAGCCTTGGATTTGTTCCTTCATCTGACCTGCTCGAGTGCTTGGGGTACCGGGTGGATCCACGCCCCGGCTCGGGTCCCGCGAGGGGAACGCCCGGGGTTCTCCTACGATGCGTCGAGGATCGCGATTCGTTGGCTCTTCCGTCACGAGAATGAAGGGAGCCCCATGGGCGTCCAGGTGCCCGGGGACGGCGCCGGGGCGCCAGAACCAAACGTATTTTCGCGAGCCCCACGTCCGGTTGGCGTGCCTGGGGCTGCCCTGCGGGCCAGCGGTCGGCAAACCATCCGGGTTTTCAGTCCAATCTACCGTAAACGCAGGGTCGTATATTAGCGTAGGGCCATGGGCCCACGCAATGAAAATACCCCGGAAAAATAACCTGTATATTCAGGCAGTTAGGCCCGTTGGGGATCCCGGCTCGGAGGGGATCCGGGAAGGCACGGGATCCGCGTCAAAGGGGCGATCACCGACCCGGGGCGGGCCCCTTCGTCAGCGCCCGGGCAGGGCCAGGGTGAGAGAGCCTGCGAGCGGGAATGAGGGGCGGGGGCAAGGCGCGGGAGAGCGGGCCGGCCGCCAGCAGCGGCGTCAGTCCATCTGGAGCACGGCCTCGAACTGATCGAAGGCCCAGTCGATGTCTTCTCGCTCGATCACCAGCGGCGGCGCGAACCGGATCACGTGCTCGTGGGTTTCCTTACAGAGCACGCCCCGCGCCATGAGCGCCTCGCAGAAACGCCGAGCGCCCCCGGCTTCGGGCTTGAGCACGATCCCGATCCAGAGGCCCACGCCCCGGGTGAGCTCGACGTGGGGGCTCTGGATGGTGCGCAGCCGCTCCATGAAATAGGCCCCCTGCTCGGCGCTGCGCTCCACCAGCTTCTCCTCGTGCACCACGCGGAGCGCCTCACGGGAGACGGCCGCCGCCAGGGGGTTGCCGCCGTAGGTGCTGCCATGGTCCCCCGGCTGGAAAAGCGACATCAGGTCGCGATCGGCCACCACGGCCGAGACCGGGTACATCCCTCCGGACAGCGCCTTGCCCAGGATGAAGACGTCGGGGACCACGTCCTCCAGATCGCAGGCGAACCGGGTGCCGGTGCGTCCGAAGCCGCTTTGGATCTCGTCGACCACCAGCAGGCAGTCGTGCTCGCGACACAGGCGGCGCGCCTCGCGGAGATACCCCGTGGGGGGCACCACCACGCCGGCTTCCCCCTGGATCGGCTCCATCAAAAAGGCGCAGGTGCGCTCGGACATGGCGGCCGCCAGCGCCTCGCTGTCGCCGTAGGGCACGCTGACGAAGCCGGGGGCGAACGGACCAAAGCCCCGCTTGTAGGTCTCGTCGGTGGAAAAACCAACGATGGTGGTGGTGCGACCGTGGAAGTTGCCTTCGCACACGATGATCTCGGCCTGGTCGGCGGGGATCCCCTTGCGGTCGTAGCCCCAGCGGCGCGCCAGCTTGATGGCCGTCTCCACGGCCTCGGCGCCGGTGTTCATGGGCAGCACCGTCTCCTTGCCGCAAAAGGCCGAAAGCTCCTGGCAGAAGGCGCCGAGTTGGTCGTTGTGAAAGGCGCGGGAGGTGAGGGTGCACCGGCGGGCCTGCCGCTCGAGGGCCGCCACCAGCCGGGGGTGGCAGTGACCCTGGTTGATCGCGGAGTAGGCGGCCAGACAGTCCAGGTAGCGCTTGCCCTCCACGTCGTGCACCCAGACCCCCTGCCCCTCGGCGATCACCACCGGCAAGGGGTGGTAGTTGTGCGCTCCGAAGGTTTCGTTTTGTCGGATGATCTCGTCGGCTGCGGTCATGGGGCTCCTCGTGGGGCGAAGGGGCCGCCTTTTTCGCCGTTGCGCGGTGGGACAGGGCCGCCTCGCCGGGTCGATGGATTTCCGCCCTCATACCCGAGTCGATCTGCGTTGTAAACCTTCTTCGTGGTTGAAACCGGGCGCCCCGAAAAATCAGGCTTTTTCGGGGCAAGGGGGGAGGGCTCTCGCCCCCCCTCGACGTGTACGGTCGACGAAGGCCCGGGCGAGCCGTATACTAGCCATCGACATGGCCACGGGTCTTCGGAATCGGCGGAATCGATCTCGCCTCAAATCGCGCGAGCGCAATGCCGCCATCGTGGTGGTCTCCCTTTGTCTGACCCTGGCGGCGTCGGTCACCGCCTACCGGTTTTTGTCGGGCAACCCCCGCCGCGCCTCGGCGGTGGACAAGCGCCACGCCCTGCCAGGCCAGTCCCGCTATCGGCTCTCGGCGTTGCGGGTCTTCTCCGATGTCCTGCAGCGGGTGCGCGATACCTACGTGGACCCCTCGCGCATCCGACCCCGGCAGATGCTGCTGTCCGCGCTGGAGGCGCTGCAGCAGGAGGCCCCGGAGGTCATCGTCCACGCCCGAGACGATGGGGAGCGGGTGACCGTCCAGGTAGATGCCTACCGCCGCAGCTTCGATGCCTCCAGCGTACGGTCGCTGCACATGCTCTACCGGCGGCTCAAGGAGGTGGTGGGCTTCGTGGCGCGCCACCTGGACCGCACCACCGACATCCGCAAGATCGAATACGCCTGTATCAACGGCGCCTTGTCCCGGCTGGACCCGCACTCGGTGCTGTGGGACCCGCGGACCTACCGGGAGATGAAGGTGGGCACGCGTGGTTCTTTCGGCGGCCTGGGCATCGTGATCTCCATCCGCAACGGGGTCCTCACGGTGATCGCCCCCATCGACGACACGCCGGCGGCCCGGGCCGGGATCGAGGCCGGGGATCGCATCGTGCGCATCGGCAGCGAGTCCACGGTGAACATGACCCTCAACGAGGCGGTCAACCGCCTGCGGGGGGAGCCTGGCACCAAGGTGGTGATCTACGTCGAGCGCAAGGGGCAGCCCCAGCCGCGACGCTACGAGATTGTGCGCGCGGTGATCAAGTGGAAGACGGTGGAATCCCGGGTGCTCGCGGGCCAGGTGGGCTACCTGCGGATCAAACACTTCAGCCGCACCACCTCCCGGGACCTGGAAAAGCACCTGAGCCGGCTGAAGAAAAAGGGCGTGGTGGGGTTGGTGCTCGACCTGTACAACAACCCCGGGGGCTTGCTGGATCAGGCCATCCGGGTGGCGGACATGTTCCTGGAGTCGGGCGTCATCGTGACCACCGTGGGCAACGCCGGCAAAAAGCGGGACGAGAAGCGGGCCGGCTCCTTCAGCGTCCTGGGCAACATCCCCATCGTGCTGCTGGTCAACAGCGGCTCGGCCAGCGCCTCGGAGATCGTGGCGGGGGCGCTCAAGAATCAGGGGCGCGCGGTGGTGGTGGGCGAGACCACCTTCGGCAAGGGATCGGTGCAGGTGCTCTACGACAACCGCGACGGCTCCGCCCTCAAGCTCACCATCGCCCAGTACCTCACGCCGGGGGACGTGTCCATCCAGTCCACCGGCATCGCCCCGGACGTGCGCATGGTGCCCGTGCGGGTGCGCAAGGAGCGGATGGTGTTCTTCGCGGCCGGCAAGCGGCGCCGCGAGCGGGACCTCACCGCCCACCTCGACCCCTACGAGCGGCGGCGGCGCGAGCGCTCCACTGAGATGATTCGCTACCTCGAGTCCGAGCGCAAGCCCAAGCCCTCCGCCAAGGTGGAGGAGGGCGGCGGCGGTGGAGCGGACCCGGTGGTCGTCAAGCTGGTCCGGGACCTCATCTTGCAGGGGTACGGCATGCGCCGGCGTCGGGTGCTGCGGCTGGCCAGGGAGTTTCTGGCCTCGCGGCGGCGGGTCCAGCGTCGGCGGATCGCCGAGGCGCTGCTCGCCCACGGCATCGACTGGAGCGTGCAGCCCGCCGGCGACGTCCCCATGCTGGAGGCCGAGGTCGAGACCCTGGAGCCGGGCCGCGAGTGCCGGGCCGGTGACACGTTGAAGATCAAGGTCACCGTGTCGAACCTCGGTTTGGGCCCGGCCTACCGGGTGCGCGCCATCACCGAGGCGGCCAACCCCGCCTTGCGGGACCTGGAGTTCTTTTTCGGCAAGATCGCGCCCGGCGCAAGCCGCAGCTTCACCGCCACGGTGCGCATCCCCAAGAGCGCGCGGTCCGCGGTCTGGCGGGTGCGCTTTCGCTTCGCCGAGGAGTATGGCCACCAGCCGCCCGAGCAGGAGCTGCGGCTGCGGATCCGGGGACGCCGGCGTGCGGTGTTCGCGGCCCGCTACCAGCTCATCGACCCCGCCCCGGGGGGCAACGGAGACGGCCTGGCGCAGTGGGGAGAGTCGCTGCGCCTGCGGCTCACCGTGCGCAACATCGGCCCCGGCACCAGCCCGGACACCGTGGCGACCCTGAAGAACCTCGGGGGTCCGGAGGTCTTCTTGCATCGCGGCAAGGGCCGGCTGCGGCTGGGCGAGCTCGCCCCCGCGCAGCAGCGGGATGGCGAGTTCCGGTTCGATCTGCGCCGCACCGGGACCGCCCGGGTGGTCAAGCTGCAGCTCCACGTCTATGACAACGAGCTGCACGAGGGCGTCGAGCAGCGCATCCTGCTGCCGGTCTCGCGTCGCAGCCGGACGGTGGCGCCCGTCAGCGGCTGGGTGCGCGTCAGCGCCCCCCGCGCCCGGGTGTCGGCGGGCGCGGACGAGCGGGCCTCGTTCCTGGGCACGGCGCCCCGGGGGACCACCTTCCGGGTCACGGGCCGGGCCGGCGGCTTTTACCGGGTGGCGGTGGCGGACGGCCAGCCGGGCTTCGTGCCCGTCTCGAAGGTGATGCGCGAGGAGAAGCCCCCGCTTCGCCCCCGGCACGTGGAGCTGCGGCCGGAGTTCCAGCTCACGCCCCCCCTGATCCGGATGGACCGCTACCCGCTGTCCACCGCGAAGGCGCAGATCCAGGTCTCGGGGACGGCCTACGACGACGAACGTATCAAGGACGTATACGTCGAGGTGCGCCACCCCGAGGGCCGGCGACCCCTGCGCAAGGTCTACTACCGCTCCAATCGCCACGGGGCCAACCGGCGCGCCATGCGGTTTCGGACGCCGGTCCCGCTGAAGGTGGGCCTGAACTACATCACGGTGGTGGCCCGCGAGACGCACCACGTCCGCAGTCAGCGGACTCTGGTGGTGCTGCGCCAGGCGTCGGACCGGGCGCTCACCGCCCTGGGCCTGAAGCGATGACCCCTCCATGAGCGGGTCGCATCCGGAGTCGCGAAAAGTGTCGGACAAAGAGTCGCAGGAGGACTCGCCCCCGGCGTCGCAGGAGGTGTCGCAGGAGGTGTCGCAGGAGGTGTCGCAGGAGGTGTCGCAGGAGGTAGCAGTGCGCCGGGTGCTCGCGCGCTGGGCCCTGTCCGACGCGGAGCTGGCACCGATTTCCGGCGGTTTGATCAACCGTACCTGGTGGGTGCGGGGGCCCGCCGGAGCCTTCGTCCTGCAGCGGCTCAACCCCATCTTTCGGCCCGAAATCCACCTCGACATCCACGCGGTGACCACCCACCTGGCCCAGCGGGGGGTGGAGACGCCGCGGCTGGTCCCCACCGCAGACGAGGCCGGGGCCCTGTGGGTGCAAGACGAGGGGGTCTGGCGGCTGCAGACGCACCTGGCGGGCGAGACGGTCCAGCGGGTGGGCTCGCCCCACCGGGCCCGGGAGGCGGGGCGGCTGCTGGGGTGTTTTCACCAGGCCCTCGCCGATTGTGAGCACTCCTTCGAGTTCACGCGCCAGGCCCACGATCTGCCCCGCCACCTCGCGGCGCTGCGCCGCGCCCTGGCCGATCACCCCCACCACCCCCTGTACGAGGCGGTGGCGCCGCTGGCCGAGGAGACGTTCGCCCTCGCGGTGGCGTTGCCCCCAGCGCCAGCGCTGCCCCGCCGCGTGATCCACGGCGACCCCAAGATCAGCAACCTTGTGTTTACCGGGAACCGCGCCCGTGCGTGGGTGGATCTGGATACCCTGGGTCGGGCGGAGCTGCCCACCGAGCTCGGTGACGCCTTGCGCTCCTGGTGCAATCCGGCCGGCGAGGACGGGGAGGGCCAGCATCTCGACCTGAGGCTGTTCGAGGCGGCGGCCCAGGGCTACGCGGCGACGGCCGGGGCCCTGCTCACCGGGTCCGAGCGCGAGGCCCTGGTCCCCGCGCTGCTCGCCGTTTGCGTGGAGCTCACCAGCCGGTTCGCCGCCGACGCCCTCAACGAGTCGTACTTCGGCTGGAACCCGGCGCGCCACCCGAGCCGCGGCCACCACAACCTGCACCGCGCCCGGGGCCAGCTCCGTTTGGCCCGCGCGGTGCACGCCGCCCGCGCCGCCGCCGAGGCTCGCCTCGCCCGCACGCTCCCCCTTTGTCAATGGTGATAAGGCCCCGGTCACGAATAAGGTGTCCAGTTCAGGGCGCCGAGGCGCCCGGCT
>CAYFWA010000031.1:19582-21158 GCA_964346625.1 uncultured Myxococcales bacterium | reverse complement strand
TATCCCCCCCCAAAGGAACGAAGCCGTCATGGAACTCCTCGTACTGGCGATCAACGCCATCCTGGTGGGTAACCTCGTCTTGGCCAAATTCCTGGGGATCTGCCCGTTCCTCGGGGTCAGCAAGCGCTTGTCCACGGCCATCGGCATGACCATGGCCGTGGCCTTCGTCATGACGCTGGCGAGCACGGTCACCTGGCTCATCTACATTGGCCTACTGGAACCATTCAAAATCACATACTTACGGACCATTGCCTTCATCCTGGTGATCGCCTCGCTGGTTCAGCTCACCGAGATGGTGATCCAGAAGGTCTCTCCCCCGCTCTACGAGGCCCTGGGCATCTTCCTGCCGCTCATCACCACGAACTGCGCCATCCTCGGTGTGGCGGTGATGAACGTCGATGCGGAGCGCGGCTTCGTCCCGATGCTCGTCTACGCCCTCGGCGCGGCCATGGGGTTCGGCCTGGCGCTGGTGCTCTTCGCCGGAATCCGGGAGCGGCTCGAGACCGCGAACATCCCCCCGTCCTTCCGCGGGGCGGCTTCAGCGCTGGTGGTGGCCGGCATCCTGTCGCTGGCCTTCATGGGCTTCACGGGTCTGGTCTAGCAGTAGCACGTTCGGGACGAGGTCCGGCGGATGCGCAGGGTCCCGGTAGACCCGAGACTTGGTGAAAAAATGAGCATGCTGGTTCCCATACTGGTTTTGAGCGGCATCGGCGCGGTGATGGGGGTCGGGTTGGCCGTGGCGTCGCGGGTGTTCGCGGTGGAGGAAGACCCCCGGGTGGAGCAGATCGTGGACGTGCTCCCCGGTGCCAACTGCGGCGCCTGCGGCTATCCGGGATGTAGCGGCTTTGCCAAAGCCCTCGCCCAGAAAGAGGGGGATATCACCGCCTGCGCTCCCGGGGGCAACGCCACCGTCAAGCTCGTGGCCGGCATCCTGGGGGTGGAAGCCCAGGAGGTGGTGGAGAAGGTCGCCCTGGTCAAGTGCGCCGGCACCGAGCGCGTGGCGCCGGATCGATCGCGGTACGTCGGCCCCATGGACTGCAAGACCGCCGTGATGGTCACCGGCGGTCCGAAGGAGTGCCGCTGGGGCTGCATCGGGCTGGGGAGCTGCGCCGCCGTCTGCCAGGACGACGCCATCGACTTCGTGAACGGGATCGCCTACGTCATCCGGGACAGCTGCATCGCCTGCAACCGCTGCGTGAGCGAATGCCCCCGGGACCTCATCGAGATGGTGCCCAAGGACCGGCGGGTGCACGTGCTGTGCTCCTCCAAGGACCCGGGCAAGGTCACCAAGAGCGTCTGCAAGGTGGGCTGCATCGCCTGCAAGCTCTGCAACCGCAAGGACAAGACCACCTTCGAGATGGACGGCGATCTGGCCCGCGTGAACTACGCGGAGGGCAAGGATGTCCCGGCGGCGGCCCTGGTTTGCACGCCCGGCACCATCTGGGACATGGACGCCTACGAGCTCATCCCCTGGCTCACGGATCCCGAGGCGCGGGAACACCTCAAGAAGGAGCAGAAGGCCTACAAGGAGGCCGAGAAGGCCAAGAAGAAGGCCGAAAAGGAGGCCAAGGCCAAG
>CAYFWA010000031.1:15832-19482 GCA_964346625.1 uncultured Myxococcales bacterium | reverse complement strand
GCCGATACGGAGAAAAAACCAGCCAAGGCCGAAAAAGCCGACAAGGCCGAAAAAGTAGCGAAGAAATCCGAAGCCGGCGGCGGCGACACGGCCGAGGCCGGTGACGCCGGCGCCGACCGGGCCAAGGCCGGCGACAAGCCCGAAGGGAAGGCGCAGTAGCCATGTCCGTCAGCTTCAAGGGCGGCATCCACCCCATCTATGCCAAGGAGCTCTCCAGCGGAGCTGCCATCGAGCCCCTCGACCCCCCGCAGACCGCGGTGGTCCATCTGAGCCAGCACATCGGGGCTCCGGCCAAGGTGCTGGTGAAAAAGAAGGACACCGTCAAGGTGGGGCAACCCATCGCCGAGCCCGCCGGGTTCGTCTCGGTGCCGATCCACGCCCCCATCTCCGGGACGGTGAAGGAGGTGGGCCTGCAGCCCCACCCCTCGGGCCTGATGCAGGAGGCCGTGGTGATCGAGTCCGACGGGGAAGACGCCTGGGTGAATCTCCCCGCCGAGACCGACCCGTCGTCTTTGTCCGGCGACGAGGTCAAGCAACGCATCCGGGACGCGGGCATCGTGGGCCTGGGAGGCGCCGCCTTCCCCACCCACGTAAAGCTCTCTCCTCCGGCGAACAAGAAGATCGACACGGCGCTGCTCAACGCGGCCGAGTGCGAACCGTACCTCACGGCCGATGATCGCCTGATGCAGGAGCAACCCGAGAGGGTGCTCTCCGGCTTCGCCTGCGTGATGAAGGTCCTGGGCGCCAAGGACGGGATCATCGGGATCGAGGAGAACAAGCCCGAGGCCATGCGGGCCATGGAGAAGGCCACGAAGCAGAGCAAGGCCAACCTCCGCGTCGTCGAGCTCCACGTGAAGTACCCGCAGGGCGGAGAAAAGCAGCTCATCGACGCCGTCCTGGGGCGCCAGGTCCCCTCCGGCGGCCTGCCCATGGACGTCGGGGTGGTGGTGCAGAACGTGAGCACCTGCGCGGCGGTGGACGACGCCGCTCGGCGGGGCAAGCCCCTGATCGAGCGTGTCACCGCGGTCACCGGCGAGGGGATCGCCAAGCCCTGCAACGTCCTCGGACGCGTGGGCACCCCCGTCTCGGCCTTCGTCGAGAAAGCCGGTGGCTACCGCGGCACCCCCGGCCGCATCATCCTGGGGGGGCCCATGATGGGCCTCGCCGTGCATGACGTGGACGTCCCCACCCTCAAGAGCACCGGCGGGGTGCTGGTGCTGACGGCGGAGCAGATCCCGCCGGCCGACCACGAGAGCTGCATCCGCTGCGGCCGCTGCGTGCGGGCGTGCCCCATGCGGCTCTGCCCCAACGAGCTGGGAAACTATTCCGAGGTGGAGATGTGGGAGACGGTGGTAGACGAGCTGGACGTCAAGGACTGCATCGAGTGCGGCTGCTGCGCCTTCTCTTGCCCGGCCAAGCGCCCGCTGGTGCAGTGGTTTCGGTACGCCAAGCTCTGGGATCGTCAACGCCAATCGAACGTCAAGTAACCGTATCGGAGAGGGAGTACGCATCCCCATGGCTCCTGAAGATCGAGAAGACAAAGACGCGACCCCAGAGACCCCCGAAGGGTCCGACGCCACGCACAAGGGCGAGGCTGGGAAAGAGGCTGGGAAAGAGGCCGGGGAAGGCTCTGGGAAAAACGCCGAGAAAAACGGCGGAAAGCGCGCCAGGGAAGGGGCCGGGGAAAAACCCGAGGCCGACCGTGAGGCCGGGGAACCTGCCGCCACTGTGACGCCCCCCGCTCCCCTCACGGTGGCCTCGTCGCCTCACGTGCGCACCTCCGAGTCCACCTCCCGGATCATGTGGACCGTGTTCGCCGTCCTGCTGCCGGCCTCCATCTGGAGCGGCGTGAACTGGGGCATGGGCGCGGTCACGGTGCTGGCCACCTGCACGGGGGGCGCCATCGTCTTCGAGGCCCTGGCCCAGTGGGTCATGGGGCGCGAGATCACGGTCCGCGATGGCTCCGCTGCCCTCACCGGTCTGCTGCTGGGGCTCACCATGCCCCCTGGCGCGTCGGTGGTGATCTGCCTCATCGGTGCCTTCGTGGCGGTGGTCATCGCCAAGGCCATCTTCGGCGGGCTGGGGCACAACCCCTTCAACCCCGCCCTCACCTCCCGGGTCTTCCTGCTGATCGCCTTCCCCGGGCCCATGACCCGGTGGCCGGTGCCCAGCTCCGACTTTGCCAACCGGACCCAGGAGCTCTACGGCCAGTCCACCACCTGGCTGGACGCCGCCGGGAACACGGTGCAGCATGCGGGCAAGGATGGACAGACCCTGGCCGCCCTCGCGGACAAGGTCGACGCCATCACCACCGCCACGCCCCTGGCGGTGGTCAAGGAACACTGGGACAAGGGCACCGAGCAGGTGATGCAGTATGGGGACTTCTTCCTCGGGTCCATGAGCGGCTCGGTGGGCGAGGTCTCGGGGTTGTTTCTGCTGCTGGGGGCCGCGGTGCTGCTGTGGCGCAAGTACATCACCTGGCACATCCCGGTGTCCTACCTGCTGGGCGTGGTCATCCTGGCGGGGCTCACCCACCTGGCGGATCCGGTCCGCTACATGGATCCGGTGTTCCACATCTTCACGGGGGGCATCATCATCGGTGCCTTCTTCATGGCCACCGACTACGTGACCTCCCCGACCTACCCCCTCGGCATGATCATCTTCGGGCTGGGCTGCGGGCTGATCACCATGGTGATCCGGCTGTGGGCCGGGTTCCCCGAAGGAGTGAGCTTCGCCATCCTGATCATGAACGCGTTCGTGCCGCTCATCGAGCGCTATACCCGACCCAAGAAGTTCGGTGCCAAGCCCTGGGCGGAGCCGGAGGCCTCGTCATGAGCGAAGAAACCACCCCAAAAACCAAGAGCGAAGAGGTCACGGCGGCCCCGGCGCCGAACGTACCGCCCGCCCCCAAGCCAGACTCCATCGCCCGGCTGGTGCTCACCCTCATGCTGGTGGCGCTGGTGGCTGGCGCGGCCCTGGCGGGCGCCCACAAGCTGACCAAGGCCCGGATCGCCGCCTCCCGCGCCCGGGTGAAGCTGGCGGGCATCCAGCGCGTGCTGCCCAAGTGCGACAACGACCCGGTCGAAGACGCCCTGACCCTCGAGGGCCCCGAGGGGCGCGAGACGCCCATCTACCGCTGCCGCGTGAAGCAGCCCGACGGATCCCTCCCGGTGGTGGCGGTGGCCGTCGAGCGCGACTCGGAAAACAACGAGCACAAACCCTACTCCGGGTTGATGCGGGTGCTGGTGGGCATCGACGCCCGCACCGGACGCGTGCGGGCCTTCGAGCGCAAGGGCGCCCCCGACGTCGGGGTGGTCATCCTCAAGCACACCGAGACGCCGGGGCTCGGCTCCAAGGCCGAGGCCTACGCCTTTCTCAAGGCCTTCGCCCACCGGAACCTAGTGGGGAAAAACGAGACCACCGCCCCCAAGAAACCCGAGCAGCAGAAACCCAAGCAGCGCAAGGTGTGGGCCACGTCGAAGGACAAGCCCGGCGTGGGGTTCGTGGACGCCATCAGCGGCGCCACCATCACCTCCCGCGCGGTCATGGAGCTGGTGCGCGACGCCCTCGCCGTGTTCAACCAGCACCGGGAGACCATCCTGAACAAGGTCAAGGGCAGCAAGTCGGATGACGAACGAGGCGCGGGCGGC
>CAYFWA010000031.1:0-15732 GCA_964346625.1 uncultured Myxococcales bacterium | reverse complement strand
GACGGCGAACGAGGCGCGGGCGGCGACGGCGAACGAGGCGCGGGCGGCGACGGCGAACGAGGCGCGGGCGGCGACGGCGCGGCGGGCAGCGGTGACAGCCCGGGAGGCAAGTAGCCCATGTCGGACACCTCGAAGATCTTCACCCGCGGATTCTGGGACGAAAACCCGGTCCTGGTGCTGCTGCTCGGGCTCTGCCCCACCCTGGCGGTCACCACCTCGGCCTACAACGGCATGGGCATGGGCGTGTCCACCACGGCGGTGCTGCTCGGCTCGAACATCTGCGTCTCCCTGATCCGCAACATCATCCCCAAGAAGGTCCGGATCCCGTGCTACATCGTGGTCATCGCCACCTTCGTGACCCTGGTGGAGATGCTGCTGGAGGCCTACGTCTTCGGGCTGTTCCAGAGCCTGGGTCTGTTCATCCCGCTGATCGTGGTCAACTGCATGATCCTGGGGCGGGCCGAGGCCTGGGCCTCCCGCAACACCCTCGGGCGCTCCATCATCGACGCCTTCGGCATGGGGCTCGGCTTCACCATCACCCTGTTTCTGCTGGGTGGCGTGCGGGAGGTGCTGGGCAACGGAACCCTGACCCTGTTTCAGTACCAGGAGATCCTGGTCCGCTTCCAGATCCTGGCCAAGGACGCTGACCCCATCCTGGTGATGATCCTGCCGCCGGGCGCGTTCATCGCGCTGGGGTTCTTCGTCGCCGCCATGAACGCCATCCAGCTCCGGCGAAGCAAAAAGAGCGCCTGACTCCTCCGCTTCGGTGTCTGGGCTCGCGCCCGCCGACCCTTTCCCCCCCACCCCTTTCGTGACAAGCTCGTACCCATGCCCGCTGCGCGCCCCATCCGAGAATGCGGCCAGGTGGACCGGCTCGAAGGCGAGCTGGCCATCATCGTGATCTCCCGCGCCGCGGCCTGCGCGGGCTGCGCCGCGGCGGGCGTCTGCCACTCGCTGAGCGGATCGGATCAGCGAGAGCTGCGGGCCGTCAACTCCATCGACGCGCAGCCCGGCGACGAGGTGGAGGTGGAGATCCCCCCCACCGCCGCGCTGCGGGCGGCGACGTGGGTGTACCTCGTGCCCACCCTGCTCATGGTGGCCACCACCGTGGCGTTCCACTTCGGCACCCGGGATCGCCTCTCCGCGGATCGCGCCGGGCTGCTCACGGCCACCGCCGCGCTGGCGTCCCTCGGGGTGTTCATCGGGCTCGCCCTGCTGGTGCGGCGGCTGCGCGGTCCGGATCTGTCGCGCTACCCCGTGGTCATCCGGCGCGTCGAAGCCTCCCCCCCTTGAACGACCTGGTGTAGGATATGGATCGTGATTCACCGACCGTACACGTTCAGGGGGGAGGCCCCATCCCCCCTCGCCCCCAGACACCGCGCTGCGCGCCGCTGTAGGGAAAGGCGCCAATCCGCCGTTTCGCGCGATTTCGGTCCTACGAGACACGTGGCCGGTTACCACCGACCGTTGCTCCTGGGCGCTTTGGCGGCGCTGCTCGTCGCAGGACCCGCTTGTCGCTTCGATCCAGGCGGCCTGCCCCTCCCCGATGGGGGCGTGGGACCGATGGACGGCGGGGTGGATGCCGGCGACGCCCAAACCGACGCCGACGCCGGCGGCGCGCCCGATCAGGACGAGGACGGGGTGCCCGACGTCGTGGACAACTGCCCTCAGGTGGCCAACCCTCAGCAGGAAAACCAGGACACCGACACCGCCGGAGACGCCTGCGACAACTGCCCCCAACACACCAACCCCGGCCAAGGCGACCAGGACGGCGATGGCGTGGGCGACGCCTGCGACAACTGCCCCCAGACCCCCAACGCGGACCAGCAGAACTCGGACTCCGATCTGTGGGGAGACGCCTGCGACAACTGCACCCACGTCTACAACCCGGGCCGCGCGGACGCGGACCTGGACGGCGTGGGGGACCTCTGCGACAACTGCCCCCGCCAGGCGAACCCCGCCCAGACCGACCAGGACCTCGACGGGTTCGGAGACCTCTGCGACAACTGCCCCCAGCACAACGACCCCACCCAGATGGACAGCGACGGTGATGGCGTGGGCGACGCCTGCGACAACTGCCCCCAGACCCCCAACCCCACTCAGACGGACAGCGACGGTGACGGCGTGGGCGACGCCTGCGACAACTGCCCCCAGACCCCCAACCCCACCCAAGACAACGCTGACAACGATCCCCTCGGAGACGCCTGCGACAACTGTTACTGGCTGGACAACGCCGATCAGGCGAACCTCGACGGCGACTCCCTGGGAGACCTGTGCGATCCGGACGATGACGACGATGGGTTGCTCGATGACGACGATCCGTGGCCCCGGATCGTGAACGCAGTATTGTTCACAGACCCCTTCGACGGCACGGGGCCCACCTGGTTGGCCGACGGCGGCGTGTGGACCCAGAGCGCCACCGGCCTCCGTCAGGTGGACCCGCAGAGCCCCCCCACGGAGGCCTGGCCCGGCTCGGGATCGGGCACCTGGTTCGACGACGTCTTGGTCGAGGTCACCCTCCACCTCGACGGGCTGGACGGCGCTGATCCGGGCTTCGGCCCCCTCGGCCGCGTCCAGGACATCGTGGGTGCCGAGCAGTGGTTCTGGTGTCGGCTCAACCCCGCCTCGGGAACCCTCACCCTGGTCCACCACGACGGGACGGTGGAGAGCGAGCTCGCCGCCGGCTTCGTGGGGGTCCTGCTCTCCCCGGGCGACACCGTGACCATCCGCCTGTTCCAGATGGGGTCATGGTTCGGATGCGACGTCCCGGCGGCCTCCGGTCCCCCCATCGCCTGGCTCTACGGGGGGGCGGCGGTGGCCGGCGGGGTGGGCCTGCGCGCCCAGGGCGTGTCGTTCACCGCCCAGTGGCTCGAGGTCCGGGATGTTCCGGCCGGTAGCCCCCATCCCTTCTGATCGGTTGGCCCTCGCTCCAGAAATACACGCCGGTATTCGGACCGTTACGAATCGCCGTGGGTTCTTTACGAATCGCTGTGGGTGTTTACATTTAGAGCCGACATCGTAAGCTTGCTAGCCAGGTTCATCATATTCTTCCAGGCTGCTTAGGAGCGGGAAATTATGGCCAAGGACTACTACTCGATACTGGGCATCTCGCGAAGCGCGTCGGACGACGAGATCAAGAAGGCCTACAAGAAGCTCGCCCGGAAGTATCACCCCGACCTGAACAAGGACTCCAGCGCCGAGGACAGGTTCAAGGAGGTCAACGCGGCCTTCGAAATCCTGGGGAACCCCGAAAAGCGCAAGATGTACGATGAGTTCGGCGAAGACGCCGAGCGCATGGGCTTCGACCCCGAGAAGGCGCGGCAGTATCGCGCCTGGAGCCAGAACTTCGGCCGGGGCGCCGGCGCCGGCGGCGGCTTCGGCGGCGCAAGCGCGGGGGGTGGATTCCAGGACGTCGGCGGCTTTGGGGGCGTTGGCGGCTTCGGCGGATTGGGTGACATCTTCGGTGACGTGTTCGGAGGCGGCGCCGGCCCGGGGCAAAAGCGCGGTCGCCGCTCCCCTCGCCCCCAGCGAGGCGCGGACGTCACCTCGGCCATCACCGTGGATCTGCTGGACGCCTTGCGGGGGACCGAGATCGAGTTCCGGGGCAACCTGCCCTCGGCGTGCAACACCTGCGGCGGCTCGGGGCGCTCTCCCACGGCCCAGCGCAGCTCCTGCCGACAGTGTGGGGGCTCGGGCAACCTCCAGGTGGGGGGCAACATGCACATTAGCTGCCCGGCTTGCGGCGGCTCCGGGCAGGAGCAGCACCTCGCCTGCGAGACCTGTGGCGGCCGGGGGGCGGTGTATCAGCCCAGCCGCATCAAGGTGAAGATCCCCAGGGGCGTACCCGATGGAGGTAAGATCCGCCTCGGCGGCAAAGGCGAGCCCGGAATCCACGGCGGCCCTGCCGGCGATCTGATCTTGACGGTCAACGTGCGGCCCCACCCGAAGCTGCGGCGTGAGGGGAGCGACCTGTATCTCACCGTGCCCATCACCGTGCCCGAGGCCATGGAGGGCGGCCCGGTGGAGGTGCCCACCCTGGACGGCTCGGTGCGGCTCACCATCCCCCCGGGCTCGCAGTCCGGCCAACGCCTCCGGCTCAAGGGCAAGGGCGCCCCGCGGCCGCGTGGCCAGAGCCGGGGCGACCTCTATGTGGAGCTGTCGGTGCGGGTGCCCGAGAGCATCGATCCGTCCGCCAAGGAAGTCGTCGAGAAGCTGGCGCCGCTGTACGAGAAAGACGTCCGCGCCGATCTGACGCTGTGAGCCCGCAGCCCGCAGCCCGCAGCCCGCAGCCCGCAGCCCGCAGCGACGGGTCCGAGCTCCGGCGGTCCGGACAAAACGGCCGAGATGCTACTTTGTCGAAAGAGACTGGAGCACGCGCGAGGGCTGCCCCGGGACGATGAGCCAGAGCTGGTGGGCGGCCCGCGTGGCGGCGACGTGGAGCAGGTGGCGTGACTCGGTGGTGTCGGGATAGCTCTCCGCGTTGACGTCGAGCAGCAGCACGTAGTCGAACTCCAGGCCCTTGACCTGCCGCACGTCGGTCACCTCGATCCCCGGAGCAAAGCTGAAGTCCTGCTCCACCACCCGCCGCAGCCCGGGCACCTCTGCCTTGCGCAACGCCTGGTAGTAGGTCTCGGCCTGGGCTGGATAGCGGGCGATGAGCGCCACCGAAGCCAGGGGCTCTTGGTGGGACAGCTCACGCAGGGCGTCGGCGAGAAACACCACGGCCTCCCCGGGATCGCCGAAGTGAAAGGCCTCCACCGGGACCCCCGCCCGCGACGCCGCCGGGGCGCGTTCGGACCACCGGGGTCCGAGGACGGCCTGGGCGAAGCGCTGGATCTCGGCGGTGGAGCGGTAGCCGATCTGCAAGGGGGCGATGGACACGGTGTCGAGGCCCAGCGCGGTGAGCAGGCCTTCCCAGCCGCGGTAGCCCGTGTCGAAGACCATGCGCTGGGCGGGGTCCCCGGCCAGGGTCACCGAGCCATCCCGGGCGGCGCAGCGCAGCACCACGGCCAGCTCCACCACGCTGAGGTCCTGCACCTCGTCTACGAGCAGGTGGGCGTAGGTCAACCGGCGGCCGGTACGCCCGGGCAGCTCGCCCACGAACTGCTGGTGCAGCCGCAAAAGCAGCGCGTCGTCTTCGGGGCTCAGGTACGCCGGGACGTAGCCGTCGTCGGCCTCGGGATCGTCCAGGATCGAGTCGGGCTCCTCGCGGTCCCGCCGAGATGGCCCGACGCGCTCTCCGTGCTCACGAGCCTCCACCGCGTCGAGCACCGCGCTGGTCTGCAGCGCGCAGTGGGCCACCGCCTCGGAGAGCCGGTCTTCGGGGAGCGGCTTCCCGTGGCTCTGGCCCAGCCGGCCGAGCCGCCCCCGGTCCGTGATCAGCTCGGCCCACAGCGACAGCAGCTCCCGGCCAGCGGGCAGCTCCCGGCTCGTCACCGCCTCCACGGCCACCAGCGTGGCGCTCGGCAGCCGAAGCGCGCCCCCCTTCACCGGCTTGCGACACCAATCGAGCAGGGCCCGGAGCTGCTGGGCCACTGGCGCCTGCTGCACCCGCATCCAGGCGTCGCGCACCACGTCGGATCCATCGAGCCCCTCCACCGCCTGGTGCAGGGCCGCACCGAAGGCCGCGCGGCGCTCGTCGGCCAGCGCGTCCACCTCACCCAGCAGGTCGGGGTGCTTTTTCACCTGGCGCACCGACTCCACGTCCTCCGCGGCCGAGTCCAGCTTGAGCTGCTTGAGGATCCGCTTGCGCTGCCGTAGCAGCCAGGCGGACAGGGTCCGCACCGGTACCCCGGGCAGCCCCAGGTCGGGCAATACGCGGGAGACGTAGTTGGCCAAGGCCTGCCCCGGCACCAGCACCATCATCTGTTCGGGGCGGTAGCGCTTGGGATGCTGGAAGGCCAAAAAGGCGATGCGATGCAGGCCGATGGTGGTCTTGCCCGAGCCCGCACCGCCGGTGAGCACCAGCAGGCCGCTGTCCCCGGACGTGATGAGGCGGAACTGCTCGGGGTCGAGCAACGCCGAGATCTCGGGCAGGTGCTTGTCGGGGCGCACCCCCGGACGCACACCCCGGGCCTGCCGTTGACGCCGCTGCTTCTCCCGGTGGGACACGAAGGCGGGGCCCTTGGGCCGCAGCGCCGTGCCCTGCCCCCCTTGGAGGCGATGCGGATCCTCCGCGAGCAGGCGGAAGCCGGCCTCATCGCCCTCCCGCACGAAGGTCCCCTGTGGCGAGCGGATCCGACGCAGCTCCCCATCCACCACCGACAAGGTCCGGCGGGCTGTCACCACCCCCTCGCGTCGCCGGCCCGCGATGAGCTCTTCGTAGTCGTCGCCTTCCTCGTAGCGGTAGTACAGGGAGCTGATGGGCGCGTTGCGCCAGTCGACGATGACCACCCCCGCGCGGGTGTCGACGTAGGTCCGTTTT
This sequence comes from uncultured Myxococcales bacterium, assembly GCA_964346625.1. GTDB lineage: Bacteria > Myxococcota_A > Polyangia > HGW-17 > JAJRWW01 > CAYFWA01. The sequence goes on along the minus strand of CAYFWA010000031.1, from coordinate 9,308 downwards.
CCGATGAAGACGTCGCGCTCCTGCTCCTGTTCCGAGAGCTGGAGGTGCCCGAAGTAGGGCGAGCGGGGATCCGCGGGCAGGTCCGCCCGCGCGCCCTGCCCCCGCGCCGCCCGGATGGCGGCCACGCGCATCATCTGCTCGGCCAGCGGCGCGACGTCCTCGGCCTTGGCCTCGATCACCTCGTCGCGCAGCTCGATGAGGTCGTCATCGAAGCGAAGCTGTTCGCCGTTGTCCTCGCTCGCCTGGCGGCCGCTGTTGCCCTCGCCCGGATGGCGGCCACCGCTGCCCGGAGCGGCAGCCCCGCTACCCGGGCCCGCCTCTTGCTGCGGGCCGGTGGCTCGGAGGCGACCTTTGCCGGCACCGCCCGCCTCCCGACGCGCGCGGTGTCCCTGGGCCAGCTCGGCCTCTCCGCCTCGGCCCGGCTTGGCCTCTCCGCCCCGGCCCGGCTCTCCGCGCAGGGTGCGCACCAGGTGGCGCTGGATCCGCCCGAGGTGCTCGCGCTCCTCGGTCACTACGGGGTGCTCCACTCCGCCGCCCTCACCTCGCTCAGGCCCGCGAGCCGTACGCTGTGTGGGGTGTCGTCCTTTGGGCTCCGTGTTCACCGGGGCGCTCGCAATCCGCCAGATTCGGCCAATTCGGCCAATTCGGCCAATTCGGCCAAGATTTTTGCATTGCACGGACCCGCCGCCGAGTCAATGAAAGACGTAGGGTGTGATCGCTGGGCCTTGGTACGCCTCCGTTACGCTGCAACGGAAGGCTACCGCCGGCAGGTAGGACTCCGGCGCGGCGGTTGCGCCCCGCCCCCACACTCGGTTTTGTCCAAAATCAGACCGATATCACCCAGTTCAAGGCATACGCCTCCCATCGTCGAGCCCTGCTCAGGCGTATTGTGGTGGGGCCCATGGGGGGCGGACGGCTCAGGCCGCCGCCGCCAGGCGGGTCCGCGGGTTCTGCGTTCGGAGCGTGTGGGCATTTTCCCTCCAGACCTGGCGTCGCCAGGCCCAGTACTCGTCCCACCAGCCGTTGACCTTGATCATGCGCAGGGCGAGGATGTTCTTCACGTTGTCGGGATGCCACCAGGTGCCCGGGAGCTTGAGCCGGACTTGCACGACGCTACGGTGGCCACTTTCGACCTCGTTTGACGCCGTGCTCCAGCCGCGCTCGCGAAACACCTGATAGGCGACGGCATCCCGATTCCGCTCAAAGTAGTCGGCCTCGTGCCGCAGGGTTTCGTCTTGATGCTCCTGGGCGGCGCAGCGGAGCTCATCAACGACCACCTGTGCCGCGCCGCTCTCCATCTTTGCCAGCGCAGACTGGATCCAGGTGGCCTTGAGCGGCCCGTCGTGTTTTTCGAGCGCCTCGCCAGCCGTGCCGAGGTGCTCGATGGCGTGGGGGCGGTCCAGGATGAAAAGAAACGGGCTGGCGTGAAAGGCATCGGCCATCCTCTGGCGGATGTAGCGGGCGCCGTCGGCAATTCCTCGCACCGAAGTCTGCTCGGTCCAGCCCTTGAGAATCCCCAACCCGACGAGGTCGAGAAAGACCTCTTCCAGCTCACCGGTGGACCTCGCCGTGTAAAGGCGTCCTTCTACCTCTCCGGGGATCTGCACCAGCCCCAGCTTGGCCTCCTCCCAGCGGCAGTCTTTGCGGCGCTTCGGCAGAACGCGGACCGGTGTCAGCTCGGGCTCTTGACCCTCGGGCGTCTCAACCGGCTCGAGGGTGGCCACCGGGATCATGCCACCGTCGTATTCGACCTCCAGCTCGACGATGCCCTCGCGACGCCCCTCCCGTGCCGCTTCCGCGAGTGCTCCGCCCAGCTTCTGGGCGACGAACTCCCGAGCGTGCTCGCCGTGCTTGTGAAGCAGCCGCAGCACGGTCGTACGTCCCATCTGCACACCCGGATGATGGCGCTCCAGCTTGTTCACGGCTCGCTGGCAGGACTCATCGGTTGCCAGGTCCACCGCCTCCTCCTCCACGACCGGCGACCAACGCTGGGCATCGGTGCCCAACCAGCCGTGCAGCGGGCGTGCCGACCGATGGCACGCACGGCAGTAGGCGTAGACATCTTCAACCACGATGTCCCCGAACGGCGTGCCGTGGTTCCACGTGCTCTTCGAATGCCACTCCATGGGCCCTTCCCCACAGGGGCAGGAGATTCGTCTGGCCTTCGCTTGCTTGAGCCGAACGTCCTCGTAGGCCTGTGACATCCGGCGCCCAAGCTCCTGCGAGAACTCAACCACGGCCTCGGTGGTGTCGAGGAGATTGGGAAAGAGCTGCGCATCTTGGTCCTGCTCCAACAGCTCGATGAACGAAGTGACGGTTGAATCCAAGATGGACTGGAGCTCCGGCTGCTTCATGATGTGCCCCGTGTTGAGGTAGGTGGTGGAGGTAGGTGGTGGACCGGTCATTCCACGGCGGGATCTCGACCGGTGATCTGGTTATATGCGGCCTCTGGGGACAACGACCCACGGATCGCAGGCATGGTCTCCGCCACGCGGATACGGTCGCTCAAGGGCAGGGTCTCGAGAAACTCCGCCAACGTCTGCAACACCGCTTCGATCGAGGCCAGGCTGTCTTGCGTCATCGCGGCCACGTTGAAGCGTCCCGCCGGTTGATCGAGCACCCAAAGTGCCTCCGCCAGATCTGCGTCTAGCTCGAACAGTGTCCGCAGCTCACGGGGAAGGTTTTGGGCCAGGTGCAACCGGTCCAAGGTACGGAAGAACGCCAGCAGGTTGAGTCTGGTGACCTCAAGGTTGCCTCGAAGCTCCGGCGGGGCTTCGGATTCACACGTCTTTCGTCGTCTCTTGCGGCGGCTAGTCATCGTACTTGACCTCTAGCCCAAGCAGATCACCACCGATCAGCTCCGACAACCCCCAGCCGCAAACGATCAATATCATTCAAATCTTCGACCCAACGAGGAGGGGAATGCCGCGACCGAGCTCTCACTGAGGCGGATCCTGCCCACCTCAACGCTCTACCAAGGGGTAGCGATCACACCCGCCGCCTGGTGCGGGAGGCCCGGGGGCTGGCGCTGCTGGATCGGCCGGAGATCCGACGGATCCACGAGAGCAAGTACTCCCTGATCTACGAGGAAGCCAAGCTGGTCAAGAAGGCGCTGATGCTCCACGCGTGGATTCAGGAGCACCGCACCGCGGAGATCGAGCGCAACTTCCTGGTCTGGGGCGGCGCAATCCAACGCGTAGCCGAGGAGTACGGCTGGCTGGCCGAGGCCCTGGCCCGGGCCGCGAAGGCGCAGAAGTGGAGCACCTCCAGGCAGTGGGAGTTTCGCCGCCTGAGCTGGCGGATCCGCACGGGCGTCAAGGAAGACCTGCTGCCCATCGCGCAGCTCCGGGTGCGCGGGCTGGGGCGAGTGTACCTCCGACGTCTCGCCGACGCCGGGCTGGCCGATGTGAGGATGTTGAAGGCTGCCAGCCCCGACCAGCTCCGCGCCGCGCTCAACCACCGCGGGCTCGCGGAGCGGCTACACGGGCACCTGCATAGGGCTGAGGCGGAGGAGAAGGCTAAATCAGCCGGTGCTGGAGACGAAGCGGAAGGCACGCGGGAAGAGGAACCCCTCGCCACTTCGGCCGCAAGCACGCCGACTCCAGCAGCTCCTGCCACGTATCGGACTTCCGAGACCACCCCCCTGCCTTGCAGAGCCGCCGAGGCAGCGCCTGCCTACCGTTGTTCGCCGTGCGAGGACCAGGCGGCCATCCACTTCGTGGGCAGCATCAACCGTCGCCGCTACCTGGTCCAGCTCAACGACACCGACGTCTGGGTCCCAGGACAGCCCTTTCGCATCCTCTGGCTGCTGGCCTCACAACGACAGCGCGATCCGGCCGGTTGGATCCACATCTCCGCCCTGGGGGTTCCCACCAACCCCCACCGCGCCATCAGCCGTGTCAGGCGGCTGCTCCGCCCATACCCCGGCGAGCCGGAGGGCGGCTGGATCGAAAACGACGGTCACGGTGGATACCGGCTGTCGCCGACGGCCTGCACCACCTGGGACGAGGATGTCTTCCCCTCAGAGTGCCCGGAGATCTTCCGTACAATCGCTCTCGAGCGTTGACGACGCTATGCTCTACCCGAGTGTAGCCCACCGTGCCCAGCTCTGCAGCTACGGCGGGGTGATGACTGGCCCCCCGGGAAGCAGGTTCCCGGTGGCGTCAATCACACCCAGCGCCTCCAGGTTGGCGATGTAGTAGTCGTTCTGGGTTGGGTAGGAGAGATAAAGGCGGTTGATGACTAACAAGTACGGCAAGGCGATCGAGGTCGGAGCTACGACCCCGTCTTGCGTGGTCAGCCGCCGGGTGTCGGTGGATCCGATGTCGTAGAGGACCATGTCGGCCGGAAACAGGTTCTGGGTGCCAGTGTACTCCGACGTGTTCCAGACCACGAGACCGCGGTCGATGGGGCCGCTCGCCACCGAGTAGTCTCCTTCGACGAGGGATCGCTCCTCCTGGGTGTCGAGGTTGTACAGAGCCATGAAGCTGGGCGGTGTCAGGTACGCATCGCTGCCGCGGACCGTCACCCAGTCGTTCCACAGGAAGATCCAGTACTGGTAGCGTGGGTAGGTGGCGTCCAGGTGGTGGGTCAAGCCGGTCATCAGGTCGTGGTAGAACACGTCCCGGCCCACGGACTGGGCGTCCTGGGTATAGGCCACCCACACCACGTAACGCTCGTTGATGTCAAAGGACTCGACGTTGGTCCAGTCGGGCGACAGCTCGATGTCGTCCCCGGTCTGGCGGTCCAGTAGGCGTAGCGACGAGGGGTCGGAGGTCGTGTCCGTGCGTCTGTAAGCTACGAACCGGCCGTTGGTCTTCGGCTCGAGCTCGCACAGCGTGGTCTCGGTCAGGCGTTCCTCGGTATCGGTGCTCAGATCGTAGTGATAGAGCTCGGAGCACCATGGATCCCAGCCGTCCCGCCGGTCATCCCACACGATATGATCGCCATGCACGTACACGAAGGCAGTCCGGGCCCCGGCGGTGAGCTGCCGCTCGATGCAGGTGCTTAGATCCAGCATATGGATCTCTCCACTGAGTGTCTGGGACGGATTCTTGCTCCAGCTCCATACGATGCGGTGGCCGTCGATGTCGATGTCGTTCGTCAGCTCGTTCTGGCCATCCATGGGAAGCTTGAAGTAGGGCTGGTCGCAGAAGTCGTGGAGAATCGCGTCCGGGGGCACCACCACGTCGGGCCGCGCGTCCACCACGGCCTCGGCGTCCAGGCCCGCGTCCAGGCCCGCCTCGGGCAGGGCGCCGTCGCCCGCGTCCCCGGCGTCCCACCCGGCCGGCGTCTCCTCGCACCGGCACGTCGCCGCAAGGAGCGCCAGCCCGGCCACCACGACCAGGGTCACCCGGCCGGGTCGGGATCCGAGGGTCACAGTCGTCATGGTTGCGAGCTCACCACCTGCCTCACCTGCAAGTACCTGCGCGAATAAGTATACAGCCGAGTGCCCTGCCACACCTCCCGGAATGTCGTGGCCGCCTCCGCGGCGAAGTTGCCGAGTGCGACCGGCGCATCCGGGTCCTGTGCCGAGAAGACCTCCAGCAGGTCGCCTCGCTGCGAAAGCACCCAGATGTGCCCGGCCACGAAGCGCACGCGGTCGATCCGACCCTGGGCCTGGATCACGGCTGCCGGCTGGAGCGTCTCGTCGATGCGATAGAGCCGGATCTCGCCCCCGCGCAGGGCGACCGCCAACAAGTCGCCTTGGACGGCCACGCTCCGCACGTTTCCGCCCAGGTGCAGCGACCCCAGGTACTGCGGGTGACCCTGGGCATCCACCTCGTAGCGCCCGAGCCCGAGCCACCCGTGGGCCATGAACACCGAGCGCCCGGTGGCGGCCACGTCCCAGCCGAGCCCGGCCGTGAAGGTGCCGCCCCGGATCGCGGGGTGGGCCGGGTCGGACAGGTCGAGGACCTTGAGGCCGTGCAGCCCGAGCCGCGCCACGCAGAGGTAGCCGCCGCAGGGGGCCAAGGCCTGGGCCGCGGTCATGTCGAACCTCGTGGCCGCGCCCGTCCACTGCAGGGTGGCCGGGTCCAGCACGCCCACGCCGAGGGGCCCGGCCACCACCAGCCGGCCCTGCCATTTCACCAGGTCGCGCGCCGGCGCGGGGAGCCACAGGTGGCCCGCCTCCACGAGCGAGGCCTCGTTCACGTCCAGCGTGAACGGCACGGTACCTCCGGGCCAGACGCCGAGCTCGGGGGAGACCTCGATGCGGCAGCGCTGCCCGGCCGGGCACCGGAACCCGACCTGAGCGAGCCCCGAGCCCTGGGGCTCCGACTCGGCGAGCGCGGCGCCGGCAGCGGATCGTACCGCGGCGCCGAGGCCGCCGTCGCCGTCCTCGAGCTTGGCGTAGTACACGGTGCCCGGCCAGACCGCGTCGGCCGGGGAGTCCACCCAGTACACGTGGGCTCGGCCCGGCGTGTAGGTGTCCTGCACCGGGAAGGCCGTCCCCTCCGGACCGACCGTGGTCCGCGGCGCGCTCCAGGTGCCGTCCGCGCTCCGCACCCACAGATCCAGGCCGTCCGCGGTGCTCGTGCCCACCAGGTCGCCGATCCAGAGCTGGCCCGTGCGGCGGTTGTAGTGGACGAAGGGCGCGCTCACCGCACCCGGACCGGCGCTGAGATCCACGGCTTCGCCCGAACGGGACCGCAGGTCCACCACAAGGGCGTCGGCCAGAGCGGCCCCGTCCCGCAGGCCGCCCGCCACGTAGAGCTGCCGGCCTGGGCCATCCAGGAACAGCCCGGCCTGGCTCCGCGCCGCGGCGTCGCCGAGATCGGTCACCAGCTTGCGCACGGTGAGAGAGGAGGGGTCGATCTCGAAGAGATCGGCCGAGGCTGCCGAACCGGCTCCAGACGCGTCGGCGACCAGACCACCGAAGGCGAGCAGGCGATCCCCGTAGGCATCGCGCACCAGGCCGAAGCCCTGCCGGTCCCCCAGTCCCGAAAGCAGGGTCGGCCCCCGCCAAGTACCGGTGGCGAAGTCGAGGTGGTAGGCCACCGGTACGGCCGTGCCGCTCGGATCCTGTCCCACGAGCAGCACCTGCTGCCGGCGCGGCAGCAGGACCACCCGGGCCTCCAGCACCGAGGGCGCGAGCGCGTCCGACGCGGCCGTCGCATCCGATAGGGTCACCTCGAAGCCGGCCTCCAGGTCGGCCAAGAGCAGGCGGGCGCCCGTCACCGGGATCTCCGGGTGCGTGACCGGTGGCGGGCCGCTGCCCGGCTGGTAGATCGCCATGGCGAGCCGCGTGCCCTCGCCTTGGCCAAAGGTGCTCGCCGGCAGGAGACCCACGTCCCCGGCAACGGGCCCGATGGTCAGGTCCACGCCCGCGGGCGCGACGACCTCGTTCAGCGTCTCCACCTGGAGGGCGTCCGGGCCAAGCCCGTAGAGCATCGTCCGCCCGGCCTCGGCGTCGTGGCCGAGGAGCCACCCCGCGGGTGGGCGCCCGGCTCGGGTCCGGTCGTCCGGCCAGAAATCCACGATGCCCGGGATCCGGGCGACGATGAACGCCGGCCCGAGGTACGTCTCGCCCACGCAGTGGGTCGTGATGGGGCGGATGGCTTCTGCCTCGTCGGTGATGACCATCAGGTGGTCGTAGTAGTTTTCAGGGTCCGCGGCGAGGTCGCCGTAGTTGGCCCACACGCCCCGGAGCCGGGTGGTCTTGAGGTCATTGGAATGGTGATTGGAATAGGCCATGGATTTGGTCATGCCGGGGAACTGGGTGGCCGCCTGCCACGCCCAGGTCAAGTCGTGGTGGTTCCGGGACTCGTCGCGGGTGAAGGGCATCTGCCGGCCAAACACGAGGCTCTCGTTGTCGGCGGTCTGGTTATCCGCGTCGCAGCCCGTGCCCGGGCCGCCGCTGCAGTAGACCGGGTAGCGGTCTACCCTCAGCCAGGGCAGGTCGGGGTGCATCATCTGCACCTCGATCTCGGGGGCGGCGAGGGGGTTCCAGTAAGAATTGCGCCTCGGCGCCCTCGGTGCGTCGAACTTATTCTTGCGCGCGCCCTTACGCTGAATCGCTGCCATCCGCTATCTGCAGAGGATCGGCGAGTCGGTATGGCGCGGGATGGGTGAACCGGTAGGATGGGTGAACCGGTAGGATGGCGGTAACGAGCTACGCTCAGCGGCGATGGGGGCCAGGCTACATGGACGTGCACTGCCCTGCCACACAGATTTCGATCATCGAGCAGTCGTTTCCGCAGGAGCCGCAGTTCGTGGTGCCGCCGATGCCCATCAGATCGTAGCTCACACAACCCGAAGCTCCGCAGCAGGTGGCGGGCTGTCCGAGCTGCCCAGCCTGACAGATCTCACCCGCGCAGTTGCAGACTCCCTGGTTGCAGGTGTTGCCGTTTTGGCAGGTGTTGCCGCAGGAGCCGCAGTTGTCGTCGTCGGAGTCGAGGTCCACGCAGTCGCTGCCGCAGCAGCCCTCGCCGAAGCTGCAGGCCGGGCCGCCGCCGCAAGAGCAGGTGCCGCCGTCGCAGGTCTCGCCCTGGGCGCAGCCCGCGCCGCAGCTCCCGCAGTTGTCTGAATCTTGGGTGAGGTCAGCGCAGCCAGTGGCGCAGCACTCCCGGCCGCCGGTGCACTCGGCGCCACCGGCGCAGGAGCAGTAGCCGTTGCTGCAGGTGTCTGCGGTGGTGGGATCGCACACGTTGCCGCACTCGCCGCAGTTGTTCACGTCGGTGGTGATGTTGACGCAGCTCCCGCCGCAGCACTCCTGATCCGCGCTGCACATGTTGCCGCACTGGTCCACGCAGGTGCCGTTGATGCAGTTGCCGTTGCAGTAGGAGCGGCAGGCGCCGCAGTTGTTGGGATCGTTCTGCAGGTCCACGCACCCCTCGTAGCAGCAGGTGCGGGTGCTGTCCGAGCAGGTCATCCCGCTGTCGCACTCGGGCACGCAGGTCTGGTGGCCTTCGATCCCCACGCACACGTAGCCCTCCTGCGTGCAGGTGGCCTGACAGCCGGTAGTTCCGCCGTCGGGCTGGGTGTTGTTCACGTTGTTGTTCTGCTGGTGGTTGGTGTTGTTGTCGTGGTCGTCTGGCTCCGAGGAGGCGCAGCCGAGCAGACCCAACGCACCAATCAAGGCAATTGCAATGGTGGTTTTAGTACATTTCGTGAGCATGACGAATCACTCCTAGCAACAACTGATCGTAGCCCAGCGCGACGGGCCGCGTCAAGCGGGCAGGTGCCAGAACCAGGATCGCTCACCGAGCCGGGTCCCCAACTTTTTCGCAGTTCCGCAGGCCGGCTCCGGCGTCCGGCTCCGGCGTCCGGCTCCGGGGGCCGGCTCCGGCGTCCGGCTCCGGGGGCCG
>CAYFWA010000030.1:3997-21202 GCA_964346625.1 uncultured Myxococcales bacterium | reverse complement strand
CCCGGATCTTCGAAGCCCCCGCTGCCCCGCCGCCCCCACCGCCGTCCGTGCTGTCGCTGCCCGTGGCCACACAGAGCGTGCTCCCGTCGGTCGGCCCCGCCTCACCGCAGGGCGCCAGGCTCGCCCCGGCAGCGAGCTGCTCGGCCACGCAGTTTTCCGACCAACCGTGGGGATCGCCGTAGCAGGCGATCCAGGCGAGGTGGGCCGGCCCTTCGGGCGCGTGCACCCGCGCCTCGAACAAGGCCCGCTCGCCGGGCCGCACCTCCGGCGGCACCGCCCGCAGGGCCACCACCCGGTTTCGGTCCGGCAGCTCCGAGGCCGGCGCAAAGTCCGGCGTGCAGCCCACCGCCGCGAGCCCCGCGCCCGCCGCCACGACCAGCCCCCCGACCCGCAATACCGCCGCGATTCCCATCAATCGCATGAAAACTGCCCCTTGAGGCCGAATTTTGGCAACCACCTTGTCTTATTTTCACCTTGTCTTATTTTCTTTTCTGCTCTGACTCGGGTTTCGCCCTTTTTTTGACTCGCCTTTCGCCCTTTTTCCTGCTTCGAACGGCCGAAATCGCACCGTGTGATATTGCAGGCCATCAGTCGGCGGCGGCGCAGAAGGGGTTTTCCACAGTGACGCCCTGGTAGCAAAATCCAGGCTGGAGATCCTCGGTCAGCAAGGTGGAGCACCCGGCAGCGCGCGCCGCCTCGAGGATCAAGGCGTCCCACAACGAGAGCTGGTGCCGACGGCTCAGCGCGATGGCCGCCAGGACCATGCTGGCATCGATCTGGACCACCGGAAGTCGCACGAGCTGCCCGACGGCTTGCTCTGCAGCGGCCTCCTCGAGAGGACGCGCGAGCTTTCGTACGACGGCCACATAGAATTCCTGGAGTATCTGGGTGCTGAGCACTGGCTCCCAGCCAGTGTCGGGCTCCTCGAAGATGCCCAGCGCGCGCTCCCGCTTCTCCGGCTCGTCCTCGTCGTAGCAATAGACGAGCACGTTGGTGTCGATGAAGACTCGCCCCTTCACGACTCAACCCGCATCGGGGTTCGAACGCTGACGCTCGTGAAGCTCGTCGCGGCTCCAGCGCCTCCCCCCCTCCCCACTTCCTGCACCCGCTCCTCGGGCGAGCCCGGCAAACGATAATCGCGCCTCGAGGAGATCCTCAGGATGGGAAAAAGCCTCTAGATAATCACGCAGTAAGGCGTTGATGGACGTCCCCCGTTCCAAGGCGCGGAGTCGAGCTCTCTTGAGCAGATGGTCGTCGATTGTGATGGTCAGATTGGCCATACATGCTCTCCGTGTAGCAGTGTAGCACTGTATCTGTGTAGCACGGATACTGCGAAACAGCAAGCTGCCTGGCAGCCCTGGTTGGGGTAGCTGTCCAGGCACGCTAGATCGGAGGCACAGGCGCCCACCTGGGTCAGGAGGTCACCGCAGCTCAGCCCACCCCCGCCGCAGGACGGCTCCAGAGAGCAGTCGCCGTCCTGACAGTCCGTGTCGCCGTCGGCGTCCTCGTCGGCACCGTCGCCGCAGTCGCGCTCACCAAAGGCCAGGCAGGTGTTTCGGGCACAGTCCCTGTCTCAAAACTCCCCCTTGAGGCCGGCCGTGAAAAACATGCATGTTTTTAATGTGTTAAGAGTGCGGGGCGCCATCCTAGTCGCGCTGTAGTCGTGACCAAGAGGAATTTCGAAGTCGGCGCACACCACGAATCTCGCAGGCGTCGTCACCTGGTTACCTGAACGCTACCAGGCCCACGTTGGACCGCAGGCTCCCCTTCATTTGGGAAAGACAAGACGAGGTAACAGTCAGGAAACCCGATAGTCCTCTGATCAAACACCAGATCACGTCCATCCGGACGAAGCTCATTGATGGAGAGCCGAAGTGGTTCGTCGGCCTGGTCATCATGGGCTCGTGGAAGCGCCGTCACATCGAAGGCAGCCACATGCTCAAGAAGTCGATCTGCACCACCTCCGTGAGCAAGTCGAGGCAGGTCTTTGCTGGCAAATGGCGTAGCGATCCACGACGGAATAGGTTGTCCGTCCCCGCGCCCGAGCAGCGGCTCGTGCAGTGCCTTCTCGGATCCGTGATGAGGAACTTTCATCGCGGCATGCTCTGCCATCGTGGGTTCTACTTCAAAAGCGGATGACCATCCGTTTCCAGGAGTTTCTGGAAGATCAGCCCCGAGAACAATTCTGCGACCACTCCACTCGACGAGAAGAGCAGCGGATAGCTGATTCGAATCGAACTCCTGCCCCTGTTCAGCCGCTTGCTGTCCTAGATGCCGAATCGCCTCTGAGGGGGACACAGCCCGTATTGTTGCAGCTCCCAATTGTACCGACGAACCAGGTTGCAGCGTCCACCTCGTCCTCGGCTCTCGATCCCACTTGTCAAAAATCGCAGAAACTGCGTGCTCGGCTCCGCCCTCGCTAAGATATGTAGCAAGATCGTCAACCCTACCGCTCCTCTCCTCTGCTTCTGGTGGCATCACCAAACCAAGAACAGGCCAAGTATCAGGCTCCCCTTGGGTCGCTCTGTCGACAAGCTCAGCAAGCCCTTTGTAGTGGTCCTCATGTGGGTGGGTAAGAACGATTAGCTCGGGACTTGCTGAGTAGTGCTCGAGGAGCTCCTCAGCATACATCACTCCACCGTGGCCACACCCATCCACAACCAGCCACCTGCCTGGTGGTGCGCACACTGCCACCAACTCGCCAGTCCCCGGGCCGAAGATGAAAAGATGCAGACTATCAGGATCGAGATCAGGCAGCACCGCGGTTCCTCATGTAGCGATCAGGCCAGGGGAACAGTCGGGGCAGGGCATCATCGAAGAATGGCTCACGCGGGTGCCGACTAATCGTGAGCTCGCCGTCCTCAAACTCAATTATCTCAACGAACGTGCCGGCTGGCGGCATTGCCTTGTGTCCGGTGATCGCATCGATGAACCTGTCGATGGGCAAATGAAGCCAGGCAAATCGCTCCTCTTCCTGCTCGCATCGCAGCACCCGCACATGACAGAAATCGTCGTCCAGGCTAGCAATTCGCCCGGGCATCCAAACCGCCCCGGGTGGAACCTCTGCCGGTTCAAATAGCACAGGGCGAGTCCTGTGTTCCTCTGGAACACGGGCAGGCCATACCAAACGCTCTTGCTCTGCTTCCTGGAGGGCTCGTAGCAGTCGTCGTTCTGCTCTCAGCCACGCCGGCTCATCGCCATCAATTGAAATGTCTTCCAGAACCTCAGAGGCAAAGCCTAGTTGTCCCCTGTGCAAAAGCAGCCGAGCTATCTGGGCGTGCAGAACTTCCTGAATTCTGAAATCAGAAGGCGAAAAAACAGTGTAGATCTCGGCCAGAGCTTCGTCCCACCGGGCCCTTGCTTCGAGTGAGCGACCGCGGGTGATCAGGAAACTAATGAAGCGACCTTGATACCAAGCATGGCTAGGATCAAGATCAACGGCGCGACGATAGTGCGTCTCGGATCTCAGATGGTCCGCAGCCTCAACATCGAGGTTCCACGCGAGGTAGTGGTGCGCATAGGCGTTGTCATCCTCAAGGTCCAGCGCCCGCTCGTAGGCAACGACAGCCTCTCCACGCCTTCTTGCCAGGCTTAGCGCACGCCCCAGCCCTACATATTGGTCGGTGAACCATAGGGTGTCTTCCTGAAGGAGATCCTCATCGCCTGCCTCGGCGCGGTGGTGCAAGCACTCCAGCTCATGTCGCACAGTGGGAACATGGTCGTGACCGGCGCCTTCCTCACCAAATTGCATTCGATAGTATTCAGCCGCATGGTTATGCGCATCGCGCTCCCCATCAGCAGTGAGGCCTCGCCTCATCTCAGCGGCCAAGTCGGAATGCAGCCGCAACTCGTGCTCATTGCCGAAGAGAACCGCGACTTCGAGCAATCGCCTCAGCTCTGGTTCAAGGCCGTCCGCGCCGAAGTGCTCCAGAGCTCCCGGCGGCACCGGGATCCGCAAGACCGACAACCGTTCAAGAATAGCCCTTAACTCACCGCCTCGCGGACCGAGGCGACGGATGAGTAGTGAGAGCGTCGCGCCGAGGGCGCGTCTTCGCACCGCCTCCTCAGGACGCACCCCCAAGTGGATCAGTGCCACGCGGAGTCTGAGCTCGAGCGGGGAGAGTTGCCGGAGCTTGTCTAGCGGCTGCTGTCGCAGCCGTTCAGCCGATTGCGCCTCACCATTCCATTGCTCTGGGTTGAGAATTTCGTCCGGATCCGATCTCACCTGAAGATGGAGGCGTTCACGCGGTACATTCCAATCAGAGGCGGTGAACACCAGACGCAGCCCATCAATATCAAGGAGATCCTGCGTGAGTTCAGCGACTCGCTGCCCAAATGATTGAAAAACGGGGCCAGGCATGGCAGCGGCGAAAGGATCATCGATTAGCACTACGGTGTCTTCCGCCCTCTGCCGGACAGCATCCAACACACCGCCCTTCTTCACATCCCAACGCCCAGGAGTGCGCAGCGTGTCCAACAGGTCCGTATTGCCGGGAGTCAGCCCTTCCGCCAGCAGTGCAAGTGCCACAGGTCCAGAGTCCGGGTCGCGCGATGGTGCTTCGACAAGCACGGCACCTTGCTCGGGCCCAAGTGATTGCGCCACAGCACGAAGCAAGGAGGACTTGCCTGAAGATGGTGGCCCCACCACAACAGTGCGAGGCATGCGCGACTCCAGACGCTCTGAAACGCGCTGTACTGCGTTCTCAACCTCTGGAAGTCTAGTCTCGGGCATCAGTTATGGGCCGTATCAGCCGGTCGGCGCGTTGGTGCTCGCCTGTTCAGCGGTGTCAAATATAATCGATTCTCCTAGCAAAGGCGAATATGCAAGACAATTCGAGATTTCCGCAGTGACGCACCACGACGCCAGCCTCTGAGCGCCTCACAGCACCGCCAGTCCGCCGCCGTGCTGGGCTAGCCAGGTCTTGCGCTCCTCGTAGTCAGGGAGGACGCGGGCGACGCGGAGCCAGAACTCGGGTGTGTGGTTGGGCTCGCGTAGGTGGACGAGCTCGTGGACGACCACGTAGTCGATGATGGAGGGGGGCAGCAGGATGGCGGCCCAGTGGAAGTTGAGGTTGCCGGCCTTGCCGCAGGAGCCCCAGCGGAAGCCCAGATCGCGCACCTCCATGCCGCTGGGGTCGAGGCCCATGCGGGAGGCCCATCCATCGACGCGCCGCTGGAGCCAAGGCTGGGCGTGGTCGGTGTACCAGCGGATGAAGTGCTCGCGCCCGTTCGATGCGAGCTCCCGGGCCAGCTTGAACCGCCCGGCCTCGAGCTTGAGGGGCACCGCCTGGCGGTCCACGAGCAGGAGGCGGTAGCTCCGCCCCAGGTAGGGGAAGCCCTCCCCGCTCACGAACTCCTTGGCGCCCACGGGCTGCTGGAGGAGCTCCTTCTCTGCGATCTTCTTGTAGAGCCAGAGCTTCTTCTCGCGCACGAAGTCTGTGAGCGCCTTGTCGGCGACGCCGGGGGGCGCGCTGATGATCAGCTCACCGCCTCGGTCCAGGGTGATCTCCAGCGTCTTTCGCCGGGCGCTGCGCCTCACCTCGAAGGTCAGGTCATCAACGGTGAGGGCCGCGCTCATGGCACCAGCCGGTAGTGGTTGGCCTTGGCGAGCTCCATGAGCTTGTCCGCCACGGCGTCCAGCCGCTCGAAGGGCAGCAGGTCGGCGTCGTCCAGGGCCATGAAGATCCAGCTCCGCAGGCCGTCACAGGCCTGCGCCTTCTCCCAGAAGCCGACGATGCCGATCTCCTGCTTGATGTGCTCCACCAGCTCGACGGTCATGGCGCACATCCGATCGAGTGCCTTGCCCTCGAGCCTGCCCTTGCCCACGGCCTCGTGCTTGAGCACGTCGAAGAACGGGGCCTGGGTCTTGGGGTCGAGGCCGGTGGTGTCGTCCTTCTGGCGGCCCTCCCGGGCCTCTGCGACGAGCTTGGTCAACGCCTCGGCCCATCTCCTCCCAGCGCCCCTCGAACTTCTTGAGGATGCCGCTCAGGCGCTCTGAGAGCTTCTCATAGTGGGTGGGGTCCTCATCCAGGTGCTTGCGGATGTGGTGACGCAGGGCGTGCTCCATCTCGCTGACCGCCGCCCGGGGGGACCGCTCCTTGGCCACCTTCTCGTCGAAGTCGTCCGCGGTGATCTCCACCGGGGGGATCTTCACGTCGATGCCCAGGCTGATGATGTGCTCGTCAATGAGCCGGCGGACCTTCTCGCCCACCTCCTTGCCGATGAGCCGCTCGCTGCCCCGGTAGCGGTTGCGCGCCCGGGCCTGGATGAAGGCCAGGGTCTTGGAGTCGTTCACGAAGGGCAGGCCCTCGGGGCGCGGGAGCACCAGGTCCAGGGTGGACAGGAACTGCTTGAGCTTGACGTGGAACTCGGCGCGCAGCCGCTCGTCGCGCAGGAGCTCGACGCACGCCTCAATGTCCGTAATGTCGTCCACGTCCCTCGAGGTGAACAGGTCCACGGTGCGACGGTGCCGGTCCCGGAGCTTGGGGATCGCGTCCTTGAGGCTCTGGAGCGCCCCGTCAATGTCCTCCGCCGCGTAGGCGTTCAACGCCTCCTCCAGGTGGCGGGAGACGCCATAGTAGTCCACCACGATGCCGCAGCCCTTCTCCGCCTCGCCCTGGGCGTAGGTCCGGTTCACCCGGGCGATGGCCTGGAGGAGCTCGGCCTCCTTGATGTGCCGGTGCCGGTCCAGGTACATGACCTGCTCCACCGGCGCGTCGAACCCGGTGAGCAGCATGGACTTCACGATGAGGAACGCGAGCGGGTCGGCCTTCTCCTGGTCGAAGGTGTTCGGGCCGTCCGCGAACAGGGGCAGCTTGAACCGGGCGATGCGGGCGTCGATCTTGGCCCGGGTGGTCCACTCGCGGCTCGGGTCCACCGCGTCGTTGTGCCCCCCCGAGATCACCGGGGCGAACTCCAGCGCCCGGATGGTGGGAAGGTAGCGGTGGGCGCGGATCAGGAACGCCTTGTCCCGCTCCAGCCTGTTGATGGCGTCGTCACCCAGGTCGAGCAGGTTGGGGTGGACGGCCTCCAGCTCGGCCACCAGCTCGTCCCGGGCCTCGCGGAGGGCCTCGTAGTACCGCACGGCCGCCCGACGGCTCACGGACACCACCTGGGCCTTGAAGCCGTTGGGCAGGATGTCCTCCACGTAGTGCCGCAGCATACTGCGGGCCTTGGCCGCGATGAGGGCTTTGGCCTCCATGACGTGGCCCTTGGTGGCGTACTTCTTCTTGATGCGATCCAGCTCTTCGGGGGTCCGTTCCACGAGCATGTCCTCGAACACCTGGTCGAGCTTGCCGCCCCCCTCCACCGCGGACCCGGTGGTCCTGCCCTCGTAGAGGATCGGCACCGTGGCCCCGTCCGCCTCGGACTCCCGGATGGTGTAGCGGTCGATGAAGTCCCCGAAGATCTTCGCCGTCTGCCCCTTCTCCCGCATGATGATGGGCGTCCCGGTGAAGCCGATCTTCACGCAGGTGCAACTCTTTCGCACAGTTGATGCGGACCATCCATGAAGCAGCTCGTCACCCCGCATAGCCCAGCTCCTTGAGGAACCCGTCCAGCCGGCCCTTCGCGGCATCCCGCTCCCCTTCAACGTCCCGCAGGGTCAGCCGGTACTTGGACCACCACCCATCGACCACGCCGCCCACCGCCTGCCGGTGGGCGACCACGCGCCGGTCCAGCTCCCGCCGCAGGTCGGCCTTCTTGCCCGACTCGGGGCAGAAGCCGTAGGGGACCCGCTCCTTGAAGGGCAAGCCGTCCGCGGTGTAGTTCTGCGAAAACGGCGGGTTGGTGATCACCCGGTCGAAGCGCATCAGCTCGCCGCCCTCGACGTGCAGGGGCTCGGCGAGGGTGTCGCCGTGGCGCAGATCGGCGTCGGGGATGCCGTGGAGGCTTATGTTCATCTTGGCGATGGACCAGACCCCGCCGTTGTCCTCCTGGCCGTAGAGCGCGAGGTTCCGGGAGCTGCCCCCGAACTCGCGGACGTGCTCGGCCGAGAGGATCAAATCGACACCGTCCTCGTCATCGTCATCGTCATCGACACCGTCACCGTCACCGTCACCGTCACCGTCACCGTCAGCGTCACCGTCAGCGTCACCGTCACCGTCACCGTCAGTGGCGGGCCGCGGGGTTGCTGCACCGGCCGACGCGCGTGTTGATCGTGCGGCCTACCCACCAGCCATCGCGGCGTTCGCGACTCGAATGACACCGTCGATGAAGTGAGAGAAGCTCGTGGAGCGGTTCTCGCCGTCAAGGCGAAGTAGCGGTCCGATGGCGCGGGATCCGCCGATCTTCTGATAGCGACCCCCCGTCAGCTCGTGAAGATGTTGCGAGGGCCGAGCCAGTTGGTCGGGATCGCGGAACTTTCGACTGCGCTGCCGCCGCGCGATCCTGCGCAGCTCGAGGGCGCCCTCCACAGCGGTCAGGTCCCCGAGGTACCAGCTCTCGATTTCGTGGCAGGCCACACGAACCAGGGCGGAGGGCTGACAGGCCTGTTGGCACAGCTCGGTGAGATGCTGCTTGACGGAGCGACAAACATTCGAGTCCTGGTCACGAAGGACGATGAACCTCGTGTTCGGGGTCCTCCAGCCCCGGATCTTGCGGACGAGCTGCTTCTCGAGATCCTGTTTCCCTTCGAAGACGATGTACCTTGGCAGGATGCGCTCCATCGGTAGAAAGCGGGGGAGCAGACCTTCGAGCAGCGCCTTCGCCGATCGTTCCTCGAGAAAAAAGACCAGGGTGATCATTGCGGGTCGGCCCCCTCGAAGAAGCCTTGTTTCCACAGGTAGCCCATCTGGTCTCCATCCTGCATGTAGGCGCGGATTTGCTCGTCGTCCTGGGCACGCCTCACGCTGGTGTACCCATCCTCCTTGGTGAGCCAGAAGACCTCCTCCAACTGGCACGCGTTGAGGAAGTCGGGAGAATGGGTGGAGACGAAGACCTGACCACCGCGCCGGGCGTAGTCCCGGAACTCCTCGGCGAGCTCGGCCAGGAGCGTCGGATAGAGCTGGTTTTCCGGCTCTTCCACACACAGGAGGGGGTGCGGTGCGGGATCGAAAAGGAGGATCAGGTATGCGAACATCTTGATCGTGCCGTCGGATACGTACCGATCAATGAAAGGCTCATCGAAAGCGCGGTCCTTGAAACCGAGAAGAAGGCGACCGTCCTGGGTCAAAATGGGTTCCACGTCCTCGATCCCCGGGACACGGCGCTTCATGGTCTGGATGATCGTATCGAACACCTCAGACCGGTTTTCGTATAGGTTCCGAGCCACGAGCTGGAGGTTGTCCCCGCTGGGCGAGAGGTGCTCGTCGTAACCCGCGGCGTCTTTGATGCCTCGAGCCATGTTGATGTGGAAATCGGAGACGTGCCAGTTCTCGATAAGCTGGCGAAAGGCGCTGGCCGCCTTGAAGCGCGAGAATTGTCCCAAACCCTTGATGGCCAGGATGTCCTGTGAGTCGAGGGATTGCTCCACGCGCTCGAGCTCCTCGTCGGGCTTGTTGAAGTCCTCCTCGTTGGCGATGGCGAAGCCCTTGCCGAAGCTGAAGTCCAGGAAGTGAAAAGGGGATCCGTGGCGGCCGCGCTTGTACTTCAGGATCTCGCGCTCCACGGCGACGCCGCGGTCTCCGGCGCGAATGCGGACCAAATAGGTAACCAGGCGCTCGACTCCGGCGATGCGCATCCGGAACTTGATCTCAATCTCGAGACCCTGCCCATCGGTGTTGCGGCTCAGCAGTTCCTTCATTCCGCCGAGGTTTTGAACAGCGCTCCTCACGTTGAACGTCAGGCACTCCTTCAAGAAGCCGAATACACCGAAAAGAGTGCTCTTCCCCGTGCCGTTGGCGCCCACCAGCACGCAGAGGCTCGGGATGCTGTCGAGCTCGACGTCCTGGAAGCACTTGAAGTTCTTCAGGCGGATGGCCTCGATTCTCATGGCCCACCTTTCGGCTTGTACCGCGCTCAGGCCTGTCTGCTGAACACCAGTGCTTCCAGCAGAAGAACGCGAAGTGTTCCGGTAAAAATCGCTTAAGTGTAGCCAGGTTAGATACGCGATTCAAGGTTGTCCGCGCGGGTGTGCCCCTTTTATCGGTCACGTCGACGTGCAGGTCGGTTGTACGTGCGGGACGGTTTCACGTACGGGACGGTTTCACGTACGGGACGGTTTCACGTACGGGACGGTTTCACGGCCGGCCGCAGAGCGCGGAGGTGTGGTTGGCTCATCGCAGGCAGAGCCGCCAGTGGATGATGACGTAGTACGCCCCAGGCCGCATCAAAACTCCCCCTGGATGCCGAAAGAGGGCACGATGGGCAGGCCCTTGAGCACGCCGCGCTGGGAGTAGTCGTGGTTGTACTGCAAAAACTCCGAGTGCTGGTAGCTGTAGACGTTCTGGATGTCCAGATAGAGGCTCAGCATCCAGCGCTGGAACACGAAGCGCTTGTCGAGCCGGATGTCGAGCTGGTGGAACATGGGCATCCGGCCGCGGGTCAGGGTGCCCGGGGCCGGCACGTAGCCGGCGCGGTCCGCGTCGAACACGCCGCCGCCGTAGAAGTCGGCCGGGGTGCCCGAGGCGAGCCGGAAGCGGATGCCCAGCTCCCAGCCCCCGGCCCAGGTGCCCGACAATAGCAGGGTGAGCAGGTGGGTCTGGTCGTCCTCGAACAGGTGCCAGCGGGCCCCGGGGGCGTCCCGCCGCTCGGAGCGCAGCACCGTGTAGCTGATCCAGCCGAAGCAGCGCTCCAGGGCCAGAAATCCCGGGCAGTCGCGGCTGGGACGCTTTTTGAGCAGGAGCTCGGCGCCGTAGACCCGGCCGCGGCCCTGGTTGTGGTGGTGCTCGGGGAACACGGTCACGGCGCCGAAAGCGAGGTCGGCGCCGGGTGTGGGGTCGGCGCCGGGTGTGGGGTCGGCGCCGAGTGTGGGGTCGGCGCCGGGAGCGGGGTCGGCGCCGGTGGCACGGTCCGCGGCGCCCGGACGCCAGACGAAGTCCTCCGAGTCGGTGACCAGGTTCCACAGGTGCTTGTAAAAACCCGTCACCTCCAGCGACAGCCCGCGTCGGATCTGCCACTTTAGACCGAGGCTGGTGTGTAGGGCGCGCTCGAACCAAAGCGACGGGCTGCCGAGCAACATGGTGAGGCGCTGCTCGATCTCGGGCTCCTGGTGAAACAGGCCCACCGCGGCCTCCAGGGCGAGGCGCTTGGGGAGCAGGCTCACCCGGGTGGTAAAGCGCGGGTCGAAGGAGATCCCGCTGAAGGTGGGGGCGTGAAACCAGTCCACCCGCAGGCCGGGCACCAGGGTCCAGCGTGAAAGCGGTTTCCAGGTGGCCTCGGCGTACAGGGCGTTGGCCACCTGGGTGGAGCGCTGCACCTCGGCCTCCACGTAGGCGTCCTCGTCCACGTCCTCGTTGTCGAGCAGGTCCAGCGACAGGCCCGAGCCCGCAGTGGAGAGCTTGATCCGCTGCACCTCGCCCTCCAGGCCAACGCGGATCCAAAGCCCGGCGCTCACCTGGTGGGAGACCTCGGCGCGCCAGGAGGCCTGGCCCGTGTCCTGCACGGCGCCGCCCCGGGCGTCCGCGCCGGTCTCTCGCCGCTCGTAGCCCCCGGCCACCGAGGCCCGCAGGGTCGTCGGGCCGAAGCGGCGACGATACAGGGCGAGCCCCTTGGCGAACAGGCTCACGTGCACCGTCTCCCAGTCGTCCGAGTCTTTCACCCGGCGCCGCAGCCGATCGTCGGCGCCAAAACCGATGACCTTGAGCGTGCCGCCGCCCAGCGGGTAGTCCAGCATGGCCGCGTAGTCGTAGGAGGCCGCGGTGAGGGCGATGTCGGGGATCAGGGCCAGCACCGCGTCGATGTGGCTGCGCCTCAGCGACAGCGCGAGGCTGCCCTTGCCCACCGGCCCCTCGGCCAAGGCGCCCACGCCCCACAGGTCGGCGTGGACCTGTCCGTGCCAGCGATCGCAGCGGGGCTTGCGGGTCATCACGTCCACGATGCCGCCGGTGGCCCGGCCGTAGCGCACCGAGAAGTTGCCTGGCAGAAACTCGATGCGCGAGAGCAGCTTCGAGTGGAACACGCTCGACAGGCCCATGAAGTGATACAGGTGCGGGATGGTGTGCCCCTCGAGAAACACCCGCGTGTCCCGTGGCGCCGCCCCCCGCACGATGAGGAACCCCAGCGAAAAGGGCGCCCGGGCCACGCCGGGCATGTTCTGCACCGCCCGCAGGGCGTCGCCCTGGGTGCCGGGGATCTTGTCCACCACCTGCAGCGGCATCGAGTGGCGGGTGATCTCCTTGCGCTCCACCCGCGCCGTCACCACCGTCTCGTAGGGGTCGTAGGTGCGCTTTTGGACGAAGTACTCCACGGTGAGCCGCGTGCCCGGCGCCAGGGTCTCGGTCACCGCGTAGGGAAAGAAGCCCGCCGCCCGCACCTCCACCCGGTAGCGCCCGGCCAAAAGCGTCACCGCGAAGCGCCCCCCTTCCCCCGCGAAGGTGCGCGCCGCTACTGCCCCCTGCCGCGCGGCTTGCCCGCCTGCGGCCGCACCGCCTCCGGCGGGCACGGCGCGAAAGAACACCACCTCCGCGTCCACGAGCGGCGCCCGGGTGCCCTTGACCCGCAGCCGTCCGCGCAGCCGCGCCGTGGCCGCATCCAGGTCCGATTCTGCTCGCCGCGGCGACTCGCGCGGCGGACGCCGCTTCGCCCCGGGCGGGGGCCGCTTCGCCCCGGGTGGCCGACGCTTCGCCCCGGGCGGACGCCGCTTCGCCCCGGGCGGGCGCCGCTTCGCCCCGGGTGGGCGCCGCTTCGCCCCGGGCGGGCGCCGCTTCGCCCCGGGTGGCCGACGGGTCGGCGTCGCTCGCGCCCGATCCGGCCCCGCTCGTGCCCGATCCGGACCGCGGAGCCGGAAGGGGTAGTCCACCCGGATCTTGGCCGGCACCGGCTTGCCGTCCACCGTGGCGGGCCGGTAGCGAAACCGCTTCACCGCGGCCCGGGCCGCGGCGTCCAAGTCGGCGCCGGCCGAGCGCACCACCTTCACCGCCGTGGGCTCGCCCTTCACCCCCACCATCACGTGGAGCACCACCACCCCCTCGCGCCCTTGCCGCCGCGCCTTCTCCGGGTACTGTGCCGGCACGAACTCCAGGAGCTTCGGATAGGTCACCCGCGGCCGGGCCCGCGCCCGCTTCGCCTCGGGCGCCGAGGGCCGCCTCCGCTCTGCCTCGCGCGGCGCCGGCCGCCTGGGGCTCGCCTCGCGCGGCGCCGGCCGCCTGGGGCTCGCCTCGCGCGGCGCCAGCCGTGCCAGGGCTGCCGGTCCGGTCCCGATTCCCCACACCGAGGCCAGCGCCAAAGCCACTGCCACGCCAGGAGTCCCTGCCAGCATGACGCGATGCTTCGCGGCGATGCCGGCCAAGCCGCACTGACCGCGCCGGCCGATGGGGCCGCGCTGATGGCCTTCGCGAGGCTCGCGAGACAATCCAACCCCGGTCGGGCCGATGGCCCGCCTCTTGTGGCTGGAGCCCATACGGCTATCGCCTTGTCGCCACCAAGACATGAGAACGCTGCTCCACACGAGAATATCGGGATCCACGCAAAAGAAAAGAGCCCTAAGGGAGCGGCTGGGGGCTGCAGGGATCAACCCCACGGCTCGATCTGGGTCCTGCGCCCCCCATCGACCGTATGGAGCGCTCTAAATGCTTGCGTTTTTGTCCTGGCACGTGCCTTGCTGTTCCCTCGCCGCGAGCCAAGAGCTCCACCCAAAGAACACCCAAAAAACACCCAAAGAACACCCAAAAAACACCCAAAAAACACCCAAAGAAAAAAAAGACGAACCAAGGAACACACACCATGAAACGTATCGTGTCGGCCCGGCTCTTCTCCCACCTGTCCCACCTGCTCGTCGCCACCGGCGTCGCCGCGCTGGCCCTGACCGGCTGCGGCAAAAAGGGCGATGACTCCTCCAAAGGCGGGGGCTCCGGCTCGGGATCGAAGTCGGGGCCCGAGACCGTGACCCTGAAGAAGGTGGACGGGATCAAGGCCACCTTGCCCGCCGGAGCCAACATCCGCGACGGCATCGGGGGCAAGGGCGTGATGATCCAGGCCCCGGGGCTGGTGGTGTCCATCATTTCGGCCGGCGCCAACGATCCCAAGACCGCGGCGGAGGCCAAGAAGGGCGCGTCGATGTACTCCCCCAAGAAGATGCGCACCGAGAAGCTGTCCGACGGCTGGGCGATGACCTTCGAGAACAAGGGCGGGATGGGCACCAACTACTTCGTCAAGGTCCGCCGCGAGCTCGGCGGCAAGGCCTACATGTGCACCACCACCGCCTCCAAGCCCGCTCAGCAGAAAAACGCGCTGAAGGTCTGCAAGGGCCTCAAGAAGTAAGGGAGCGGGTCAAAATAAACTCTGCACTCGGGACGCCGATCCATCCCGGCTGGCTGCGTTGCTCATCGGTTAAATATCCCGCAATATTCGCCCTCTTCACGCCTTGCCAGCCGGGCGCCTCGACGCCCTGACTTGCAGACCTTATTTTGACCCGCTCCCTAATCGGGGAAGCATTCGAACCCGGAACCCACTCTACCCCTCGGCCAGCCGGCGTTGGACGCGATGGTTAAAGCTTCCGGTCCAGCGCGGTGGAGTTAAAGCTTCCGGTCCAGCGCGGTGGAGATGCCCTCGGCGCGCACCACGGTGTTGAGCTCGGCCAGCCGGCGCTGGACGCGATCGTTGATGCTGTCCGGGGTCCAGCTCCCATCCTCGCGCCGGCGGCCCGCGCTCAGGCCGGTGAGCACCTCGATGCCCTCGTCGACGGTGGTGACCGCGTGGATGTGAAACTGCCCCTTGCGGCAGGCGTCGATCACCTCGCCGTCGAGCATCAGGTTGCGCACGTTGGCCCGGGGGATGAGCACGCCCTGATCCCCGGTGAGGCCCCGCCGACGGGCCAGGCGGAACACGCCCTCGATCTTCTCGTTGACGCCGCCGATGGGTTGGACCTCGCCGAGCTGGTTCACCGACCCGGTGACGGCGAGGCTCTGGCTGACCGGGAAGCCGGACAGGGCCGAGAGCATGGCGTACAGCTCCGCCGCGGAGGCGGAGTCTCCGTCGATCTCGTCGTAGGACTGCTCGAAGGTGATGGAGGCCGACAGGCCGAGGGTCTGGCGCTGGGCGTAGCGCCCCCCCAGGTAGCCCACCAGGATCAACGCGCCCTTGTCGTGGATGGCGCCCGACAGCTCCACCTCCCGGTCGATGTTGACCACGCCCCGCTGTCCGGCGTAGGTGCGCGCGGTGATGCGCATGGGCAGCCCGAAGCTCACCCCGCCGACGTCGTACAGGGCGATGCCGTTGATCTGCCCCACCGCCGCCCCCTGGGTGCGGATGAAGATGATCCCCTCGCGGATCAGGCGCGACAGCTTGACCTCCGCCGCGTCGTTTCGCCGGCGGTGCTCCTGCAGCGCCTGCTCCACGTCGCGTCCGCGGATGGCCCGGGCCCGTCGATTCCGGGCATGAAAGCTCGCCTCGGCCAGCACGTCCAGGAGCTGTGCGCGCTCGATGGACAGCCGCTCCTGGTGCCCGGCGAGGCGGGAGGCGTGCTCGAGCAGGCGGCCGAACCCGGTGCGGTGCAGCGGCAGGTATCGCTCCTCTGGGCACACCTGCCCGAAAAAGCGCGCCAGCGCCTGGACGTTTTCCCGGGTGCGCGACATGGAGGAGTCGAACTCGGCCTTGATCTTGAACAGCCGGGGGAAGTCCTCGTCCTCCTGGCGCAGCGCGTAGTAGTACTCCGAGGAGCCTACGAGGATGACCTTCACCTCCAGGGGGACCGCCTGGGGCTTCATGGCCCCCGCGATGCGCGGCCGGCCCTCTCCCCCCACCCCCGCCGGCGGCTCGGTGCGGATCTCGCCGTGACGCAGCGCCCCCTTGAGACAGTCCCAGGCGCCCTCCTGGGAAAAGAGATCGCTGGCCTGCAGCAGCAGATAGCCGCCATTGGCGCGGTGCAGGGCGCCGGCTCGGATGAGCAGGTGGTCGGTGGCCAGGGTCCCGTTGGCGGTGGCGTACTCGAAGTACCCTGCCAGGTTCTCCACGGTGGGGAGCCGCTCGGTGACCACCGGCGCGCCGCGCTCATCGCCACGGTCCACCACCACGTTCACGCGGAGGCTGCGGTGCCGGGCCAGCATGGTCTGCTCGTCCACCACCGCCCCCTCGTCGCCCTCGTTGTCCTCGGCGGACATGAGCTCGCGGTGGGTCTCCAGCACGTGCTGCTGGGCATCCCGCAGAAAGGACAGCACGTCCTCGTGCCCCCGGTAGCCGCGAGAGACCTCCCGAAAGAGCTGCTCCACCGCCGGCTCGATGGTGCGCACCTCGGCCTCGAGCAGGCGCTCCTGGGTGCGGCGCTCCAGCAGCCGCTTGCCCTGGGAGTTGCGCTCCAGGTGCTCCTGGAAGGCGAGCATGTTCTTTTCGATCCGGCGTCGCTTGGCCGCGGTGAGCTCGTCGTAGGCGTCGGCCTCGATGGGCTCGCCGTTGAGCAGCGGGATGACCGTCAGCTCCCCGTCCTCCTCCTGGATCCGCACCCCGAGCCGCTCCGCCTCCTCGGCGGATCTGGCGTTGAGGGCCTCCACGCGGGCGCGGGCGTCGGCCATCAGCCCGGCGCGCAGGTGGCCGAAGGTCCCCGCAGACAGCGCCCGGGGGATCAGGGTGATGAGCTCCCGGATCACCCGCTCCATGTCCTTGGCGAGCTCCCGGCCCCGGCCCGGAGGCAACAGCAGCGGCCGGGGGCGCTCCGGGGTCTTGAAGCTGGCCACGTAGCACAGGTCCGGGGGGACCTCCTCGGAGCGTGTGCGCTCCGCGAGCAACCGGCGCACGATGGAGGTCTTCCCGGCGCCGGGATCCCCCACCGCGAACAGATTGAAGCCCCGGCCCGGGATCTGCAAGCCGACCTCGATGGCGTGCAGGGCGCGCTCCTGGCCCACGCTCGCCGTGGAGGCCGACAGATCGGCCGTGGTATTCCACCGGGTCCAGGATTCCGGCACCTTGCGGCTGAGCTTCTTGTGCGAAAGCCGGTGCCGCTTGCTCTTCCCACGACTCGCCATGGTTCACACCCGGGTCACGCTGCCCATCTTTTGCAGTCTTTCAGATCCGGCCCGGCTTGGGAAGCTCTGCAAAGAGCTTTCCGGATCGATGGGCGACGCCCTGCGCCCTGCGCCCTGCGCCCTGCGCCCTGCGCCCTGCGCCCTGCGCCCT
>CAYFWA010000030.1:1439-3897 GCA_964346625.1 uncultured Myxococcales bacterium | reverse complement strand
CCCTGCGCCCTGCGCCCTGCACCCTGCGCCCTGCGCCCTGCGCCCTGCACCCTACGCATCCTGCTCCGGTGTGCGTCCCTCGGCGTCCGGTGGAGCCATGAACTCCGGGCCCACGGGATCGGTGATGGTCGCGCTGAGGATCCGGTCCAGTTGCGCCCGGTCTTCGTCGTCGAGCTGCCAGCCGAACATCTCCGGCAGGGGATCCATCTGCTCGGGACGCCGCCCGCCCCACAGGGCGATGTCCACGCCCTGGTCGAGCACGAAGCGCACGGCCAGGTGGATGACCCGTCGGTCGTGCTTTTCCCGCGCGTAGCCATCGAGCCGATCCACCGCGGTGAGATACTGCGCGTAGCGCTCCCCTCGGAACTTGGGATCGAACTGACGAAGATCGTCTCCTGGAAACTCTCGCTCGGCGGTCATCTTGCCCGAGAGCAGCCCCCGGCAAAGCGCCCCGTAGGCCATGACGGCCACTTGGTGCTGCTGGCAGTAGGGCAGCACGTCCGCCTCGATGCCCCGCTCCAGCAGGTTGTAGGGCGGCTGATTGATGGCCAGCTCGGCGCCCTGGCGGAAGCGGTCCATCTGCTCGGGGCCATGGTTGGACACCCCGATGGCCCCGATCTTGCCTTCCTGCTGGAGTCGCTGCAGGGTCTCCGCGGTCTCGGCGTGGGGGGTGAGCGGATCGGGCCAGTGCACGAAATACACGTCCAGGTGGTCGGTGCGCAGCCGCCGCAGGGAGTCCTCCACCTCCTGGCGGAGCCGCTCGGGGCTGCTGTCGCGCCAGACCCGGTTTTTCTCCGGATCGAAGTCCAGGCCCACCTTGGTGGACAGGATCACCCCGTCCCGCCGGCCGTCCTGGGCCAGCGCCTTGCCCACGATCTCCTCGGAGGTCCCGAAGCCATAGACCGGCGCCGTGTCCACCACGTTCACGCCCTTGTCCAGGGCGGCGTGGATGGTCCGGATGGAGGCCGCCTCGTCGGTGCCCCCCCACATCCAGCCGCCGATGGCCCAGGTCCCCAGGGCCACGCGGCTCGCCTTCGCCTCGACCCCTTTTATCGTCGTATGTTCCACGGGTTACCTCCTCTACACGCCCCTGGCACGGGGCGACCTTCGGCGCCTACGGCTGAGGCCACGTCATCGAAATCCGGTCTGTTGCGTGGCCCAGAACATGAGCCCTACCCCGATCATGGCAAGGGCTCGAGGAGCAGGCTTGGCCCACCGGCGTCACCGAAGCGCCTGCCCGGCGGCGCAGCCCCCCCCACACCTTTTGACCTCCCGACTCCACTTTTCCGGCATGACCGCCGCAATAGGTGGAGTATCATCACCGTCAGAGACATAGTGACCGGCCGGCGACGTGGCCCCGCCCTGCACCCGGTCCACAGGAGGTTCTCATGATGATTCGATTGCTCCTGCTCGCTTCCGGCTTGGTCGCGGGGATGGCCCTGGGCGCGGCTCCCGCCGCTGCCCAGCCCGTCCCCCTGGTGGTCCCCTCCAGCAGCACGCCCGTGGAGGCGCCCTACTACTCGCCGCGCTACTACGCCGATCACCTGGTGTTCTTCGACGCGGCGGGCCGGCCCATGTACTACGTGGAGGGCACGCCCTACTACGTACCCACCAGCTACTACCGCTACTCCGCGCTGGTGCGCCACTACCGGGTCCACCAGCAAAGCTACCTGCGCTGGTACGCCGAGATGGGATGGCGGCTGCTCAATTTCCGCCGATCCATCGCCACCTCGTACTACAGCCCGACGTACTACAACGGCTACGTGGTCTACTACGACGCGGCCGGGCGCCCGTTTTATTACGCCAGCGGGCGGCGCTACTGGGTCCCGGCCACCTGGCACGGGTATAACCGCCTGGTGCACCACTACCGGGCCCACCGTCGGCACTATCGCCGCTGGTACCGCCGCCACGGGCGTGCCTACCGGTACTATCGCCGCCCGGTGCACACCTCGTACTACACGCCGCTTTACTACGACGGGTACGTGGTCTACTACGACGGCTCCGGCCTGCCCTACTACTGGCGCGGGGGGCGGCAGGTCTACGTGCCCCGCACCCACCGTCACTTCCGGCGCTACCGGACCCACTACCGCAAGCACCGCACGCACTATCGCCGCTGGAAGAGCAAGCACGGCAAGCGCTACCGGACCTACCGCCGGACGACGCGACGCGCGCGGCACAAGCGAGTGCCCACCACGCGCATGCACAAGCGCATGCGACGCCACCACCGCACCGTGCGCACCCCGCGCGGCAACCGCACCCGCGTGCGCGGACGTCGGGGCAACCGCACCCGC
Source organism: uncultured Myxococcales bacterium (assembly GCA_964346625.1). Taxonomy (GTDB): domain Bacteria; phylum Myxococcota_A; class Polyangia; order HGW-17; family JAJRWW01; genus CAYFWA01. The sequence goes on along the minus strand of CAYFWA010000030.1, from coordinate 1,606 downwards.
GTGCGCGGCAACCGCACCACCGTGCGCACCCGACGCGGCAACCGCACCCGCGTGCGCGGACGTCGGGGCAACCGCACCCGCGTGCGCGGCAACCGCACCACCGTGCGCACCCGACGCGGCAACCGCACCCGCGTGCGCGGACGTCGGGGCAACCGCACCCGCGTGCG
>CAYFWA010000030.1:0-1339 GCA_964346625.1 uncultured Myxococcales bacterium | reverse complement strand
CGCAAGCGCGTGCGCAGCAACCGCGGCAAACGCAAGCGCGTGCGCAGCAACCGCGGCAAACGCAAGCGCGTGCGCAGCAACCGCGGCAAACGCAGCAACCGCGGCAAACGCCGCAACCGCCGCCGCTGATCCCCGACCTTAATTCCCCCCTACGAAATCGCCTAAGAAGGCGCGGTAGTCCGCCGCGAAGTCCCGGTGGGCGTAGCTGCGCTGGACCTGGATGTGATCCCGGGACGAGCTCCCCCATGCCCACCCGGTACTGGTACTCGGCCGACCGCAGGAAGTCGGCCAGGGCCCGCGACGACCCCGGCTCGATCCGCTCGAACAGCGCGTCGAGCTCTCCCCGATCGGCGGGGAGGTCGTAGCCCCTACGTGCGCCGCCGGGCGAGCACGGCGGCGCCGAGGGCGCCCATGAGCTGGGCGTCCACGGGTAGCGGGAGGATCTCCTCGCGCAGCAGCCGCTCGAGGGTGGGCACGAGGCCGGCGTTGTGGGCGCAGCCGCCGGTGAGGGTGAGCCGGGGCTCCACGCCCACGCGCCGCGCCAGGGCGAACACGCGCTTGCCCACGGCCACCTGGATCCCGGCGGCCACGCCGGCGGGGGGCTTTTTCTGCGCCAGCAGGCTGATGACCTCGCTCTCGGCGAACACGCTGCACTGCGACGACACCGGCACCGGCCGCTCGGCGCCCAGGGACAGGGCGGAGAACTCCTCGAGGGAGAGCCCGAAGGTGCGCGCCATGGCCTCGAAGAACCGCCCCGTGCCTGCCGCGCACTTGTCGTTCATGGCGAACTCCCGCACCGTGCCGTCCTCGTGCAGGGCGATGGCCTTGACGTCCTGACCGCCGATGTCCACCAGGGTCCGCACCGCGGGTGCCACGGCGTGGACGCCCACGCCGTGGCAGGTGATCTCGGAGATGTTCTCGTGGGCAAAGGGCACCTCGCAGCGCCCGTAGCCGGTGCCCACCACCCGCGTGAGCCCTTCGAGTCCCTGGCCCTCGAGGACAGCGACGCTGGCCAGGGCTTCGTCGAGGGCGGCGCGGGCGGTCTCCTCCGGATCCAGCCGACTCGGCAGGATCGCGCTGGCCAGAATCCGCAGCCACGTGCCGTCGCCGGCGGGCACGACGCCGTCGGCGGGGCCGTCGGCGGGGCTGCCGGCCGAATCGTCCCGCTCGTCAGACGCGAGCTCGCCGAGGATCACGGCCTTGCCCGTGGTGGAGCCGACGTCGCAGCCGGCGTAGTAGCGTGGTGAGCGCTTGGGTTCAGCCATGAGCCGACCCTCCCGAGGGCCCGGTTCCGGTTCCGGTTCCGGTTCCGGTTCCGGTTCCGGTTCCGGTTCCGGTT
>CAYFWA010000029.1:7275-21232 GCA_964346625.1 uncultured Myxococcales bacterium | reverse complement strand
GGGGGAGCTGCGGCGCTCGGGGCCGGGCGTGCAGCAGGGGCCGCGCAGCCCGCGCCGGCAGCGGGACCTGCCCTTTCTGGTGCTGCTGGTGGGCGTCGCGGTGGTGGTGGCGGTGGTGATCCTGACGCCCTTCGTGATGGGGGGCGGGGTGGGCAACCTGGCGCTGCGGGCCATGGCGGCGGTGTGCATCACCATCTGCGCCTTCGCCTTCGTGACGGTGTCGTCGCGCATCGTGGGTATGGTGGGGGTGAGCTCGAACCCGACCTCGGGGATGACCATCGTGACGCTGATCATCACGTCGGGGATCTTCTACGCCCTGGGCTGGACGGACCTCACGGGCAAGGCGACGGCGCTGACGGTGGGCACGGTGGTGTGCGTGGCGGCCTCCATCGCGGGGGACATCTCGCAGGACCTCAAGGCGGGGTATCTCATCGGGGCGACCCCGGCGCGCCAGCAGGGCAGCGAGCTGGTGGGGGGGCTGGTCGCGGCGATCCCGGTGGCGGCGGCGGTGTATCTGCTGGGGGACCAGTACGGGTTCGGCTCCAAGGAGATCCCGGCGCCGCAGGCGACGCTGATGAAGACGGTGATCGAGGGGGTGCTGGCGGCGGACCTGCCCTGGGGGCTGGTGCTCACGGGGGCGGCCTTCGCCCTGGTGACGGAGCTGCTGTCGATCCCGTCGCTGCCCTTCGCGGTGGGGATCTACCTGCCGCTTTCCACCATGACGCCGGTGTTCGTGGGGGGCGTGATCCGGTGGGGCGTGGAGCGGTTTTCGAAGCTGAAGGAAGACCGGGCGGCGCGTAAGGAGCGGGGCCTGCTGTTCGGCTCGGGGCTCATCGCGGGGGAGGGGCTGATGGGCGTGCTGGTGGCGCTGTACGCCTTCATCGTGGCGAGCAAGCCGGCCGGCCTGCCGGTGGCCTTCGTCAAACCCTGGGACCAGGTGGTGTCGCTGGTGGGGTTCGCGGTGCTGGGGTACCTGATGATCGCGGCGGCGCTGCGTCGGGATCGGTAAACACCGAACATCACTTCTCGGTGATTGACCCCAGACAGCCGCGAACAGACGAGCGCTACCAGCGGATCACGGCGGGGACGGTGTTGTCCTTTTCGCGCAGGCCCACGGTGAGGCCGGCGGTGACGCCGGCCACGAGGGCGACGCCGCCGGCCACGGCGGTCCAGAACCACCAGCGCTTGTAGTAGGGGGGGCCGGCCTTGGAGACGGGCACGAGGTTGGCGTCCACCTGGATGGTGGCCTCGGGGGGGACCTGGACGCGGGCGGAGAAAGGCACGTAGCCGTCCTTTTTTACGCGCAGCTCGTGGGTGGAGGGGGCCCGCACCTTGAGGGGGTTGGGCAGGGGGGTGGTGCCGTGACGCTCCTTATCGAGAAAGACCGTGGCGTCGTTTTTGTTGGCGTTGACCCGGATGTAGCCGTAGCGAAGGAAGTCCTTGGGCGGCAGCAAGCGCTTGATCCAGGCGTCCAGGGTCTTTTGCGACAGCGCGGCGTCGGCGCTGGCGGTGTGGGCCACGGAGCTCAGTGGCTTGCGGGTGGCGGCGCGGACGCGGCTGATCTGGATGATCACGTCGCCGAGGGAGGACATGCCGATGAGGATGACCTCGGAGACGCCGAGCCGGGTGCCGAGGGCGCCGACGCAGGTGGGCTGGCCCTGGCACTGGGCTACGTGGTTGTCCACCACGGCGCCGAGCTTCTGGCGGGCCTCGGTGGGGCCGAGCACGCGGTGGCCGGTGAGCTTGCGGATGCGGCGGGCCATGCGGTCGGCGAGGCCGGGCAGGGCGGAGACGTCCTGGCGGAACTCCAGCACGGCGATGGAGCGGTGGCCGTGGCCGCCGGGGCCGCTGGGGGCGGCGTGGGCCGGCGTGGTAGAGAGGGTCGTGAGCACCGCGAGCAGCAGGAGCAGCGGCAGCGCCAGCGGCAGCGGCAGCGAGCGCGAGGGTGAGCGTCGAGCCAAGGTCATGGCACCCCGTAGATGGATGTCGCGCCGCGGGGGCGGAACTCGTCCTCGTGTTGCTCGTGGGGATCCAGCGGCTTGCAGAAAAGCGGCGTGGGAGGGTCGGGGGCCGGGTTCTGGGCGTAGGCGATACAGTAGGCGCGGTAGCGGCGCCGGATGGCGGCGCTGCCGCTGTCGAGCCCGATGTAGCTCTCCGAGGTGATGTCGAGCGCGGGGATGGTGAGGGTGACGCTCTCGCCCTGGATCTGGAAGGAGCTGGCGTGGTACTCGGCGCGCACCAGGGCCGAGAGGCGGTTCTCGCCGGGGGGGACCGAGAGGCGGTAGACGCGAACGTCCTGGGGGACGATGTCCACCAGGAGCCGGACGCCGGGGTCGTTGCCCAGGGTGACCACCACCACGGCCTCGCTGGGGAAGGGCACCGAGAGGGTGCGGACGTTGGCGTTGGACAGGTCGTCCCAGGGATCGAAGACGGTTACCTCGATGCGTGCGGCCTCCTCGGTGGCGCCGGGGGTGGTGTGCAGCCCACCGACGTAGAGCCGGCGGTCGCTGACGATGAGGGAGTAGGGTCGGGTGATGGTCCAGGGGAAGCCGGTGACGGACTGGTCGTCCACGTCGAACACGGCCACGCGGTCGGAGCAGGTGTCGGCGACGAAGACGCGGTGGTCGGCCGGGTCCGAGGTGATGTCGCGGATCTTCATGCCCAGGGTATCGGCGGTGTCGACCAGGGTGCCGTCGCTGAGCCGGATGGTGGAAAGCTGGCTGTCGCGGGCCGGGTCTTCGCAGTCGAGGCTGGCGTCGAGCTGGTCGCGCAGGATCACGGCCAGGGGCTCGCCGCTGCGGTCGGTGACGAAGGCCACCCGGGAGGCGTTCTGCATGTTGACGATGCGGGCGGCGGTGGAGGGGTCGGCGGCGTTGAGGGCCCGCTGCATGTCGACCACGGCGACGTGCTGGGCATCCTCGCCCTCCTCGCGGTACTGGGCCACCACGGCCCAGGCGCCGTCGGGCGACAGGGAGATGTGGCCGGGCTTGAAGGCCAGGGGGATCTCCTTGCCGGGCTGGTGGGCGGCGGTGGTGTAGAGCTTGAGGCTCGGCGCGACGGCGGGGGGATTCTCGAAGCCGGCCACGCTGACCAGCAGAAAGCGCCCGTCGGGGGTGGCGGCGATGTCGGTGGACACGCCCCCGCCCAGGGGGATGGTGGTGGCCACGGTGTCCACCTCGGAGCGGGCGGTGTCGAAGCCCACGATCTCGCCGCCGCCGGCGATGTAGGTGAAGGGCTTGCGCAGCGCCAGGCTCACGGAGACCGCGGAGGACTGTCGGGTGGTGAGGGCGCCGGTCTCGGCCCAGGCGAGTACCTGGTTGGTGGCGCTGTAGCCCACGAGCCGGAGGTCGCCGAGGGCGCCCACCGGGACCTGGCCGATGTCCAGGCTGCGGCGTCCGGGCTCGTAGGGCACGGTGTTGATGGTCTCGACGCCTCCAGCGGCATCGTGGACCGTCAGGGTGAAGTGATCGAGGCGCTCGTCCTCCATGGGATCGAGGCCGGCGTTGGAAGCGGGGAGATCCAGCTCGAGGACCAACTGCCCGTCATCCTTGCATCCGGTCGCGGTGGCGAGTAAAAGCAGTGCGCAAAGCAGCGGCACGGTACGGTGCCGGAGCCCCCTCACCGGGGGGCGAGGGACCGCGGGCGATGACAACCTCCACATGAGTAGCGAAGCCTCCGAGATTCCGGTGGAAAGATATCAGAGATGGCGCGGCGCGGCAACGGAGGGTCGGGGGCGTTTTTCGTATCTGGGGGGCGCGAGCGCTGGGCAGGTTCCCGCGCGTTGGCGCTGCTCGGGATCTCGTGGATTGAGCCCCGCGGGGCTCTGGATCCTCCGGATTGAACCCGGTGGGCGATCCCGCTAAGATGATTGGGTAACCGTTCAGGGGTAAAGTAGGACCGAAAACGCGATTCACGGCAACAAGGCGCTTTTCCCTGCAGCGGCGCGGAGCGCGGGATGATGGGGGGTGAGCCCCGAAAAACCGCGCTTTTTCGGGGCGAGGGGGGATGGAACCTCCCCCCTCCTGAACGATTACGATGAGATGATCGGTGACCCTGCGGGCGACCCCGCGAAGATGGATGGTGATGGCCGAGCCACTGGCACCCCGATCCCCTGATGACGAGTTGGAGCTGCCGGCCGTATTCGGCCGGTACCTGCTCGTGCGCCGCCTCAGCCGGGGCGGGATGGGAGAGATCTTCCTGGCCAAGTCGGGGGAGGTCCAGGGCTTCGAGAAGTTCTTCGTCATCAAGAAGATCCTGCCGGACCTGTCTTCCAACGAGGAGTTCTCCGATCGCTTCGCCGACGAGGCGAAGATCACCATCAACCTCAAGCACGCCAACATCGTGCCGGTGTTCGAGGTGGGGATGGTGGGCTCGGACTACTTCCTCGCCCTGGAGCACGTGGAGGGGCGGGACCTGCGGCGCATCCTGTCGCGCTGCTACGAGATCCGGATGGCGCTGCCGCCGGATCTGGCCCTACTGATCGCGCGGGAGGCGGCCAACGGGCTGTCGTACGCCCACCGGCGCAAGGACGACGGCGGCGGGGATCTGGGCATCGTCCACTGCGACATCAGCCCACCGAACATCCTGGTGTCGCTGGAGGGTGAGGTCCGGATCATCGACTTCGGGGTATCGCGCAGCGCGGACATGGTGTCGCGCCACGATCCGGGGGTGGGCTTCGGCAAGTTCGGCTACATGGCCCCGGAGCAGATCCTCAAGGGCCGGGACCTGGACAAACGCACGGATCTCTATGCGCTGGGCGTGGTGCTCTACGAGATGCTGGTGGGCGACCGGATGATCGAGTTCTCGGAGACCGACGAGTACCGCGCCATCGCCCGCAAGGTGGTGCTGGGGGACGTGCCGCCCCCGTCGGTGCGGCGGCCCGAGCTGGGCACCCGCTTCGACGACCTGGTGATGCGGGCCATCTCCAAGGATCCGAGCAACCGCTTCCAGACGGCGGCGGAGTTTCGGGACCAGATCCAGCGGCACCTGCTGGAGGAGAACCCCACCATCAGCGCGGACCACCTGGCGGAGTTCCTGGAGGCGCAGTTCGGCCCGGAGCTCGCCCAGGAGCGCGAGATCGTCAACGAGCTCAAGGCGGCGGATCACTCCCAGTACGTGCTCGCCATCAACGCACAGAAGGAGCAGACGGTCTCCTACGCCATGACGGACATCTGGTCCGTGTCCACCGAGTCCTTCGGCGCGGTGGGGCCGCCGCTGGCCCAGCCCCAGCCGAGCGCGGCGGAGGATACCTATCGGCCGCCGCAGCGGAAGCGGTGGGCGCTGTACGCGGGCGTCGGGGTGGCGGTGGCGGTGCTGCTGGTGGTGCTGCTGGTGGTGCTTTGGCCGTCGGGAGAGTCGGAGCCAGAGCCGGGTTCGGCGGCCCGGGCTGCGGGGGGAGGCAGCAGGGGGAGCGCTCGGGTGGGCGACATGACACCGGCCCGCGGGGCGGTGGATACCCGTCCGGTCCGCCCCGCGGAGGACCGGCGCCGCGCCGTGCGGGAGCGACCCGTGGAGCTGCGGCCGGTGGTGGTGGACTCCATGCGGCGGCGCCGCCCGCCGCGGCGCCGCTGGCGCCCACGCTACCGCTGGCGGCCACCCCGGCGCCGGACGCGGACGCGGCCCCGCTCGGCCATGCGCCCGGCGGTGGACGCGGCGGAAAAGAAGCGCGTGCTGGCCAAGTACATGCGCGTCAAGCGCCAGTACGTGGCGTTCAAGGCCAAGTACGGCGAGCGGCTGGAGCGCTATTGGATCCGCATCGCCCGCACGGCGGTGTACTCCGGGGCGGATCGGTACAAGCGGCTGGACCGGCTGCTGGACGATCTGGCGGTGCGCATGGCCCGGGTCCGGCGCAGCGGCCAGTGACCAGCGGCCAGTGACCAGCGGCCAGTGACCAGCGGCCAGTGACAAACAGGTCCGTGACGGGCCGAGCGGCGGGGCGCATGTGAGAGCCCTGCGAGCGCCCCACGAGAGCCCTACGACATTCATACGAGCTTTCATGAGCGAACAGAGCGAGCGTGATTTTTTCCGGGGGGAGGTGCGGCGCAACGTGGATCTGGGCGCGGCCTGCTGGCTGCTCCAGCTCCGGGTGCCGCCGGCCTTCCCCTCCGAGCGGGTGGCCGCCGGGCAGTTCGTGATGCTGCGCGGCCCCTGGGGTCGGCATCCCTTGCTGCCGCGGGCGTTTTCCATCCTGGCGGCGTCCGCCGAGCGGCTGGAGATCCTCAACAAGGTGGTGGGGCGCGGCACGCGGCGGCTGGCGGCCCTGCGCGAGGGGGATCCCGTGACCGTGCTGGGCCCCCTGGGGCGGTCCTTTCCGCCTCCGAGGAGCGGTGTGCCCCAGGTGCTGGTGGGGGGCGGCTCGGGGATCCCCCCGCTGGTGCTGCACGCCCAGCAGTCGCGGGCCACGGATCCGGAGGTCGCGGTGGAGATCATCTACGGCGGGCGGCGGGCCGGGGATCTGGTGCTGCTTTCGCGGATCGAGTCCTCGGGCATCCGCTGCGAGGCTTGCACCGAGGACGCGAGCCACGGCCGGGCGGGCCGGGTCACCGACGTCCTGGCGCCCCGGCTGCGGCAGGCGGGGCCGCAGATGGAGGTGCTCGCCTGCGGCCCGCTGCCCATGCTGCGCACGGTGCGCGAGATGTGCGCCGACGCGGGGGTGCGCTGCCTGCTGTCGCTGGAGACGGAGATGGCCTGCGGGGTGGGCGTCTGTCGCGGGTGCATGGTGCGGCGGGCCGAGGGACAGGGGTATCTGTGCACCTGCCTGGACGGGCCGGTGGTGGACGCCACGGAGGTGCTGCCATGAGCGCCGGAGGTGCGGTCTGCAGCGACGCGGTGGACCTGCGCACGGCGGTGGGAGAGCTGCGGCTCGAGTCGCCGGTGCTGTCGGCCTCGGGGACCTGGGGCTACGGCCTGGAGCTGGGCGCGCTGGTGCCTCCGGGGGACATCGGCGCGGTGGTGACCAAGGGGCTGTCGGCGCGGCCGCGGGCGGGCAACCCCCCGCCGCGGATCTGCGAGACGGCGGCGGGGATGCTCAACTCCATCGGCCTGGAGAACATCGGGGTGGAGGCCTTCGCCCGAGATCGGCTGCCGGCGCTGCGAGAGGCGGGGGCGCTGGTGGTGGTGAACTTCTTCGGGGATACGCTGGGGGAGTACGTGGAGTGCGCCGAGGCCCTGGACGCGCTGGAGGGGGTCCACGCCCTGGAGCTGAACATCTCGTGCCCCAACGTGGCCCAGGGGGGGATGCGCTACGGCACGGACCCGGCGCTGGCGGGCGAGCTGGTGGCCGCCTGCCGGGCGGTGACCCGGCGCCCGCTGTGGGCCAAGCTCACTCCCAACGTCACGGACGTGGTGGCCGTGGGCCGGGCCTGCGTGGAGGCGGGGGCCGATGCGCTGTCGCTCATCAACACCCTGTCGGGCATCGCCATCGACGTCCGCACGCGCCGCCCGCGTCTCGGCAACGTCTACGGGGGGCTGTCGGGGCCGGCTATCAAGCCGGTGGCGCTGCGCATGGTGCACCAGGTGGTGCAGGCTGATCTCGGGGTGCCCGTGGTGGGGATCGGGGGGATCGTCACGGGCGAGGACGCCCTGGAGTTCATCATCGCCGGGGCCAGCGCGGTGCAGGTGGGCACGGCGTCGTTTTCCGAGCCCACGGCCATGCTCCGGGTTCAGGGCGAGCTGCGGGCGCTGTGCGCCGAGCTCGGGGTAAAGCGCCTCGTGGACCTGCGCGGCACGCTGTCGGTGGACGGCCACGTCCCCTCCTGCTCCGATCACTGATTTTCCACTCGTTCGGATTGCGCTCGGGGGGAGCCCCCAGCCGGGATCCTGCGCTCGTGCGGGTTGCCCCTCCCGACCTTACCTCCCGACCTTACCTCCCGACCTTACCTCCCGACCTTACCTCCCGACCTTACCTCCCGACATCGCAGGCCTTGGCATTCATTGCTAATTTTGCTCGTTTTGGCTAGGATTGCGCTGTTGGGGCGCGTTGCGCTCCGGGTTCAGGGTCGGGCTCGCACGCGTCGAGCGTGACAGGAGGTCGGATGCCGCAGGAGTTGGCCGCAGCGACGATTCGGGTCATCCAGTCGTTGCCTCGTTCGTTGATGACCCAGGCCATCGGGTGGGCCGCGGAGCGGCCGCTGCCGGCCGGGCTGCGGCCGGTGGTGCTGGGCGGGCTCGCGCGGGCCATGGGCATGGACCTGCAGGAGGCCGAGCACCGCCTCGGTGAATACGAGAGCTTTCAGGCCCTGTTTTGCCGACGTCTGGCCGAGGGGACGCGCCGGTGCGAGCCCCACGCGCTGCAGGCGGTCTCGCCGGTGGACGGCCTGTTCGTGGAGGGCGGAACGATCCAGCCGGCCGGATCCTACCGCGTCAAGGGACGCAGCTACTCGGTGGCCACCCTGCTCGGGGATCCGGAAGCTGCGCGGCGTTTCGAAGGCGGCACCTACGCCCTGTTTTATCTCAGCCCGCGCGACTACCACCGGATGCACAGCCCGGTGCAGGGGGAGGTGACGGGATATCGCTGGCTCCGGGGGGATTTCTGGCCGGTGAACGAGCTGTCCCGGCTCCTGCCGGACGTGTACGGGGACAACGAGCGCGTGGTGACCTTCCTGGCGGCCAGCGGCGGTGAGGTGGCCATGGTCAAGATCGCCGCCTTCGGCGTGGGCTACATCAGCCTGGCCTACCTGGGGGAAGAAGCCGGACGTCGGTTGCCGCGCGAGCAGCGGCCCGCCCAGCAGCGCTACGGCCCGGAGCAGCGCCCGCGGTTGGAGCTCGGCGAGGAGATCGCGGCCTTCGGGCTCGGATCCACCGTGGTGTTGCTGTTCGAGCCGGGTCGGGTGCGCCTCCGCGACGAGCGGATCGGGGCCCGGGTGAAGGTGGGTGAGGTGATCGGAGAGCAGGTGACGACGTGAGCGATGTGAGCGATGTGACCGATACCCCGCGAGACGACGCGATCCAGTCGCTGCTGGACCCGCTCGACCTCGAGCAGCTCGCGCACGAGATCCGCCAGCACACCGGTCGGGAGATCATCGTCCGCTTGATCCCGGAGCCCGCCGGGGCGCCAGAGGGGGGCGCACCGGCGCGGGTGTCGATCCCGACGGATGGCGACGCGGTGGGGGGCAAACCGGTGGCCGCCTCCAACGGAGAGTCCTGGCTGTCGCCCCTGCACCCGGTGGATATCCCGTCGCTGGTAGAGGAAGCCTTCGACGAGGAGCTGTTGCGAGCCCCACCGCCTGAGGCAGCGGAGGCCGAGGAGGAAGAAGACGACGACATCCCGGTGGACATCGACCTCGACGAGGACGTCGCGGCGGTGCAGGGGGCCGAGGAGCCCGACGAGCCGGACGCCGAGGTTGGAATCGAGGCGCCGATCCGCAGCGCGACCCGCTCGGGCACCATCGAGGCCCCCGACACCCCGGCGCCGGCGGCGGCGGATCCGGCCCTGCGGGTGAGCTTCGACGCGGAGCCCGCGGCGACGCCTCCGCCCGTCCCCAAGGAGGCGACTGCGGGGGAGACCTCAAAGGAGACGGGGGACGAGGCCCTTGAGACTTCAAAGGAGACGGGGGACGAGGCCATTCACGATCTGTCCGCGGAGGCCGAGGTGGAGGCGGCCGGCCCACCTCCCGTGCCCGCGTCCGATGCAGGGGGGGACATCACGGCAGACGCGGCGCAGGACGGCGTGGAGCCTTCTGGCGAGGCGGCTGATCCGGAAGCCTTCGACGAGGGCGACACCACCGAGGTGGAGGCGCAAGGGCCTGCGCCCGCGACGGGCCCCCCTCCTCCGCCGGGGGAGGCCACATCTTCCGAGGCCAGCACCGAGGCGATCACCGAGGCGATCACCGAGGCGACCGCCGAGGCGCCGGCGCCGGACTCGCAGGAGGGGGAGGCTCAGGAGGTATTCGAGCCCGAGCCCGCGCCAGCATCGGCGGAGCCGCCGCCCCCGCCGGGGGGCGCCGAGCCTGCCGAAGCGGGGACCGAGGAGCCCGAGGCCGCGGCAGCGGTGCCACCACCCCCGCCGGCGGAGGCCCAGGCCAAGGAGGCGGCAAAGCCTCCACCGCCCCCCGAGGCCTCGGTGAAGGCCGAGGGCGTGGCCGAGCAGCCCCCGCCTCCTCCCGCCGAGGCGCGGGAGGGGAAGAAGAAGCGCAAGAAGAGATTCAAAAAGCCCTGGTTCGAGGAGTTTTTCGACGACGACTACCTGCGGACGCTTCCGTACATGACGGACGCCATGACCGCCAAGGAGTCGAAGTTCATCGAGGAGCACCTGTCCCTCCAACCAAAACAGACGGTGCTGGACATCGGCTGCGGATATGGCCGTCACGCCATCCAGTTGGCCAAGCAGGGCTACGAGGTCACCGGCATCGATACGTCGTTGCCGTTGCTGATCAAGGCTGCCGAGTTCACGCGCGAGGTCGGGACCGAGGTCAACTTCATGCATCAGGACATGCGGGAGATGACCTTCGAGGACGAGTTCGACGGCGCCTACTGCGTGATGACGAGCTTTGGCTACTTCGACGATGACTCCAACCGGGACGTGCTGCAGCGGATCTTCCGCGCAGTGCGGCCCGGGGGGCGGTTCTTGCTGGAGGCCATCAACCGCGACTTCATCCTGCGGGATCTCCCCTCACGGGTCTGGTGGGAGGGGGATGACTGCGTGGTCATGGACGAGGTGGAGTTCAACTTCCTCAGCAGCCGCGTGGTGTCCAAGCGGTCGGTGGTCTTTTCCGACGGCCGGAGCATCAACCACGACCTGTCCATCCGGGCCTACTGTCTGCACGAGCTGGGCCGCCTCCTGCATAGCTGCGGGTTCAAGGTGCGCTCGATCACGGGCAACCACTCGACCGAGAGTCGGTTCTTCGGAACGGACTCTCCGTACCTGATCATCCTGTCAGAAAAGAATTGATCGGGCGGGCACCACCCCGCCGGCGCGGCTCGCGAGGCGCCCCAGGCCAGATTCTCGTGCCCCGCGCGGTAGGCGATGCTCTGGGCGGGAGGTCGGTGTCCCGGGCGCTGGGACGCGGCCTCGCGCGGAGGCGGGGCGCTCACCCCCTTGTCAAAACACGATTATTTGGATATACTGACGCCGTAAGTTGATTCCCCAAGTATAGTCCGTTAGTTCGAATCCGCGCCGGATCAAAGTGGAGATTGCAACGGTCTCGGGGGTTGCCGTGTCTATGAGGCATGACCATAGATCTATCATGCGGCCTGGACGTTTTATCAAAGGTGAGGCCGCGACGACGGAATTCGAAGGAAGAGAGCCGATCGATTCATCCCCAGAGGAATAAAAAGGGGACGGAAGCGGTAAAAGCTTTTTGGATGATCGACAGCCCGAGGGCGAGCTTCTGGCCAGCGTGAGGCAGTGAGCGAGCGACTCTGTAATACGATCAATCAAGGATTTTTTGTGAGCAGCAACGTCGAACGGGCCTCTGACTCGCCTTTCGCCCTTGGAAAAACTAGGAACTACGTTTCTGATTGACTGAGTCACGAACAGGAAACCGGCTATGAGAACCAACGTGACCACACTGAAGGCCAAGAACGCCCGTGAGCGGGGCAACAACCGGGAGGGCAAGCCCGGCGCCTCCGAGCGGAAGCGCGGGCGACAAGCTGCCTCGAAGACCGAAAAGAAGAGTAATGGCGGGGACTACGCGGGCGAGTCCAACCTGACGATGTACTTCCGGGACATGTCGGGGCTGGACGTGCTGGGGCCCGAGGAGGAGGTGCACATCGCGCGCCGGATCGAGGACGAGACGGCCGCGCTGTGGGCACAGATCCTGTCTCATCCACCGATGCTCGGCTTGATTCTCGATATCATTAGAGAAAAGCTCGATCTGTCGGCGAGTCGCTACCGGGCCATTCAGCGCGCCGCCGCGGTGCGGCGAAAGCGCAACATCCGGGCCAACCGCGACAAGTACCAGAAGGTGGCCAGCCAACTCGCCCGCGAGGTCGCCGAGGGGGACTTCGATGATCTGGCGCTCGCCGATGTCCTGCTCGAGCTGAGGCGGATTCGCCAGGGAGACACCTCGCGCCTGCCCAAGCAGGCGGGGTTTTCGCCCAAGAGCGGGGTTTTCCGCTCCTACATGGAGGGGGTGGAGGCGTGCACGGAGCGCGTGCAGTGTACCAAGCACCAGTTCGTGGAGGCCAACCTCCGGCTGGTGGTGTCCATCGCCCGCCGCTTCAACAACGGACGGATGCCGCTGTCCGACCTGATCCAGGAGGGCAACATCGGGCTGATGAAGGCCGTGGAGCGGTTCGACCACCGTCGGGGCTTCAGGTTCTCCACTTACGCCTCCTGGTGGATCCGGCACGCCATCAGCCGGGCGCTGGCGGACAAGGGTCGGGCGGTGCGGCTCCCGGTCCACATGATCGACACCTATCAGAAGCTGTCGCGGACCACCCGGGAGTTGCAGAGCAAGGTGGGGCGAAAGCCCACGCCCGAGGAGCTCAGCGAGCACAGCGGGATCCCCGTCGCCAAGATCCAGAAGATGAACAGCTACCTGCTGGAACAGTCGGTCTCGCTGGATCGACCGGTGAACGACGAGGATGGGCGGCGGTTCATCGACTTCGTGGCGGATCCCAAGCAGAGCGAGAGCACGGCGGACTCCCTCATTCACCAGGTGGTGCAAAACGAGGCGCTGCGGGTGATGGACGAGCTCACCCCCATCGAGAGCGACATCCTCAAGCGGCGCTTCGGCCTGGACGGCCAGGACGAGGCGACCCTCAAGGAGATCGGCGAGATCTACGACCTGTCGCGCGAGCGCATCCGCCAGCTCCAGGAGCAGGCCCTCGCCAAGGTCCGCCGCGCCCTGCGCCGCAAAGATCTGCTGTAGGCTCTGCGCCGCAAGGATCTGCTGTAGGCTCTGCGCCGCAAGGATCTGCTGTAGGCTCTGCGCCGCAAGGATCTGCTGTAGGTCCTGCGACGCAAGGATTTGCTGTAGGTCCTGCGACGCTCTCGCCGCCTATCCGTGCCGCTGAGGATCCCCCCCTCTCCCCGGCTGTTCCCCTCCCGCGCCGCGCTTCGCACCTTTTCCGTGTGATCCCAGATCCTTTGCGGCCGTCATCCGTGCTACTGTAGATGACGTGGACAAGAGCACGTCGCCACGCCGTCGCCGCGCCGTCGCCGCGCCGTCGCCGACACCGCCGTCCGATGATACCCCATGGATCGCACCGAGCGTGATCTGATCTTTGCGCTGCAGGCGGTGCAGATGGGCCTCCTGAGCAAGGACGTGCTGGTGGAGGTCGGCCTGCAGTGGAGCCGGGAGCGGGAGCCCTCGCTGCGCGAGCTCGTCGTGGAGCGCGCCGGGCTGGCCGACGAGGACCTCAGGCTCGTGGACCGGGTGGTGGAGCGGATGCTCCGCGAGCACGAGGGGGACGCCCGCCGCACCCTGGATCGGCTGGGGCGCCCCGGTCGCGTGTTCGAGAGCATCCGCGCAGAATCATTTGCCGATTCCCAGAACGGTCCTCCGTCTGGATCCCCTGTGTTCCCGTCCGATTCCTCGTCTGATTCGTCCGATTCCTCGTCTGATTCGTCCGATTCCTCGTCCGATTCGTCCGATTCCTCGTCCGGTTCTCTGGTGGACTCGGTCACGGATCCCGAGTCTTTCGTCTCCCTGCTTTCGGCCGCTGCGAGCGAGTCGGCCGCGGTGAGCGAGTCGGTGGCCTCCATCGCGTCTGTCGACTGGAGTGAGGCGGTGGCCGAGGTCGAGTCCGCCGCCGAGGCCGAGCCGGCCACCGGCGACGACGAGTCCACACAGCCGCCCCCACGCGTGGGCTCCGAGCCCGCGGGGGCGACGGATGAGCAGGCGGCGCCCGAGCAGGCGGCGCCCGAGCAGCCGCCCCCACGCGTGGGCTCCGAGCCCGCGGGGGCGACGGATGAGCAGGCGGCGCCCGAGCAGGCGGCGCCCGAGCAGCCGCCCCCACGCGTGGGCTCCGAGCCCGCGGGGGCGACGGATGAGCAGGCGGCGCCCGAGCAGGC